>JBBSDR010000520.1:0-5589 GCA_038240465.1 Gemmatales bacterium | reverse complement strand
TGATCGTTCTCTGCTTGGAGTGCGCAGCAGCGTTGTTCCCAATCCGCACAACGACTACAGGTGCTATGCCTCATGTTTACCATGGCCATCTTTGTAGTCCGGCTACGTTTTTTGGCCAGATCGCCGGTGAACGGTTACGAATTCTCTCACCGAGCAATCCGGGGCCACAGTGGGACAGGCCAGCACCGTTACAATCTTCACTTTCACCGGAAGGCGGGTTCGGGACGTGGAAAACACGATCGCCCACGAACTGGACCATTGCACCGAAGAACTGGCGGTGGACCATCTGCTGCTGGACTTCTCCAACGTCAAGGACATCTACAATGTCGAGTTGGGGACGATCATCACTCTTCACAAACGCATGAAGGCTTCCGGGGGACGGCTCACCCTGATCAACCTCAGCGTCCAGGTGTACGAGGTCTTCAGGGTCTGTCGCCTGCATACTTTTCTGGAGATCTGCCGGTACGAGACAAAGACGTGACGCGGCGAGCGTTCTGGGCTCGAACTCATGCATACACACGGAGGAACCATGCAAGAACACACGATCGAGGTCGGCCAGGTGTTGGTGATCGGCGGCGTCCCCGTCACGGTCCTGGCGATTGTCGGCGGCGAGGTCTTTTTTGGCGTCGGTGGACCTCAGCCAGCGCCCGACGAAAGCTCAGCGGCGCAGTCGGGGCTTTCCCTGGAGGCCTGGCTGAATCGGTCGCCAAACTGAGGATCGGCGAGTGTCGCCCGCCCCAACCGGCGGACCTCAGTCGAACTCCTCCTGGTTTGTGTTCGTCGTCAGGCGATACAGCGGACACACGTCATAGTCCTTGGCCAGCGGCTGCAGGCCGAGATACTCGCAGAAGAACTCGTGTCCCGGCTCAAGAGCCAGGGCGGCGGCGAACTGCTCGCTGACGAACGCGCAGCCCGGCGCGGTCACCGGCTCGATTCGCGCCGCCCGGCTGACGTGGCTGCCGAAATAGTTGTCTCTGCCGATTACCGCATCGTAACTCTTGAAGACCGGCCCCGTGTGCAGGCCGATCCGCACTCCCGGTTTCTTGTCTTCCTTGAGCGGAAACTGAAACGACTCGAAGTTGAACGTCCTGAGCCGGCGCAGCAGGCCCAGCGCGAAGGCCGCACAGGGAGCCACGCCCTCGAAAACGAGGTACAGCCCATCGCCCCAGGTGTTCTGGAACAGCGCCGGCGTGACCACCAGTTGCTGGTGGACCTCGCCAAGGAACTTGATGAAGAAATCCGGCAGTTTCTCTTCGGGCAGTCCGCTGAACCCGGCCACGTCGGCGAAGAGCATCGCCTGCACCGTGCGATGCTCTTCGAGCAGCGGGCGTTTGCTTGGGGCCGGTGGAATCATCGTTGCCAGAGGCGTGTTCCGCTTCACTTCCGCCAGGTTGATGACGCGCAGCTCGTTTCCGGTCGCCTTCCAGTTGTCGATGAATTTGGTCAAGCCGATCGACTCCTCCTTCGCTTCCAGGTCCGCCACCACCAGGGCAATGGCCTTTGCGCCGACCTGGGCCGCTCGCGTCAGGGCCAGCCCCTGCATGACCGTGCCGGCAAAATCGTAAAGCGCCTGATCGTTGAGGAATTTCTCGGTGGTGGCTGAGTGCCGCGTGACGCGCAAGTAGCCGCGCAGCGCGTCGTAGCGCGTCTTCCAGCCCTGCATCTCCTCCAGGCCAAAGGTAAGGCGTTGCTCGACAAAGTCATCCTCGGCGAAAGGGAGGACGACGTGCAGCTCGGCGTCGCGCTTGTGCATCAACTCGCCGAAGAGGATGTCGCTGCCGCAGCCGGGACTGCAGTAGCCGATCTGCGTTTGCAGCGCGTCCAGATGGTTCTTGATCGCCCGGCGGACTGCCGCTTCCAGGGCCGGGTCGTTGGGGAAGCGGTAAGGCTCTCCGGGCCGATCGATGCCGTGGCCGGCGAAGACGACGACGGGGCCAAGGTGAAACAGGCCGAGCAGGTCTTCCTTGATCGGCAACACGTCGCTCAGCAACTGGAGCTGGCGGAACATGGAAGCGATGTCGCCGTGGTTGTGCGCCTCGCGGGCGAGTTGCACGGCCTGAGTGTAGCGTTCCTTGGCGGCGGTGAAGTCGCCCAGCAGCAGGTACGCTTCTCCGAGAGTGGCCAGCAGCCAGTAGTCGCGATCCTTGCCCGGGTTGTTCAGGTCATCGAGGACGCTATCGCGGACGTGTTCGGCAAGGGGCCGGGCGACGCTCGGCTGCTGGGCGAGAAGCGCCAGGGTGGCGGCATTGATGCAGGGAAAGGTGTCCTTACTCAGGTCGTACGCTTGCCGGTAGTAGGCGAGCGCTTTGCGGAACAGGGCGGTACGGGCGGCGGGGTCGGGGGTGCGGGTGCCGGCGTCCTTGCGAACGCGGCCGGCGAGGCTGAGGGCGTCGCTCCTGAGCTGGACCGGCAGGCCGGGGCGGGCGAGCAACTCCTTGACGAAGGCGTCTGCCCGTGTGGGATTGCCGCTGCGGGCCAGGGCCAGGGCCCGCGAATAGCGCAGTTCGTTGTCCTCGGGATAGCAGTGTTTGTCCAGACCGCGGGAAGCGACTTCGAGGGCGAGGGTGGGATGTCCCTGCTTGAGGAGGAGCTGAGCGAAGCGGCGGAACAGGTCCGGCCCCTGCGACCACAGGTGCAGGTGTTCGTCCTTGCGGCAGAGGGCGAGCAGGCTGAGGACAGGGGCATTCCTGACGGCAAGCTGTTCGAGGACGGAGGCAGCGGTTGGGACAGTCACGGCCAGGAACTCCAGGAGGAGAGAGTGCAAGTCAACGCGGGTTCGGGGTTGGCGCTAGGATACGGATTCTCGGGGTCCATCTCCAGTCATCCGCGCGCGACGAGTGTGCAATCGGAGAACGGCCGGCCGTTGGTGCATCCGCAGGCGTCCTGCACGTTCAATTACATCCTGGGGAAGTGAGGCTCTGGGAGAATGATCTTTTGCGAGGGAAACATCCCTTTTGAGGCGGATGGAGGAATCGAGATGCCTATCGGAATTGGTGCTGCGAGGCGCGGCGCGCATCCGGTAACCTGGAGCATCATTCGTTTCATTCCACTGCTCCCACACCCCCGACCAGGGAGCGGGATCGGTCGCAGTGCGCCCCACGAGACGGCAGCGCGAGGGCCATCGGCCCCTCCAGGGGTCGCGAAACCGTGTGAGACGGGTTTACTGATCGCCGAACCGGGCTGAGTTGATCGGGAGGGCCGTTTTCGCTGAGGGAAAAGGGCGAATGAACACCGGCGAGTCAAAGAGTGAACAGTCCAAACTCGTCCTGAAACAGGTGCAAACAGGTAGGGGGTTTGACCCCCTTTGCGGCCTTCAGCCGCACCATCGAGACGGCGATCGGCCAACACCGCAGACTGGTCGGTGACGGATCGGGGTTTGACCCCTTTCGGGGTCCATCAACATGAAGTTCGTGCGCATCCCGGCAGGCAAATTCACGATGGGTTCGCCGAAAGAGGAGGCGGACCGATCCGAGGGTGAAGTGCAACACCAAGTGGAGATCACGAAGCCGTTCTATCTTGCCATCCACAAGGTAACGCAGTCTCAGTACAAGCAGGTCATGGACAGGAACCCGAGTCACTTCTCGAACACCGGCGCCGGCAAGGATGCTGTCCAGGGACTGGACACACGGCGTTTTCCGGTGGAAACGGTGTCGTGGAAGGACGCGCAAGAGTTCTGCGAGAAGCTGTCGGAACTGCCTGAAGAAAAGAAGGCTGGACGTTCGTACCGCTTGCCGACCGAAGCGGAATGGGAATATTCTTGTCGGGGAGGGGGCGACTCTTTCAAAACCATTTCACTTTGGTGATTCTCTCTCTTCCAAACAGGCCAACTTCAACGGCACTCATCCTTATGGCGGAGCGCCAATGGGTGACTACCTGCAGCGCACTACCGAGGTCGGTTCTTATCCCGCCAATGCGTTTGGCCTCTTCGACATGCACGGCAATGTTTGGGAGTGGTGTCAGGATTGGCCCGCTCCCTATGACCTTGCAATCCTCAAAGATCCTACAGGCCCGGCAACCAGCCCAGAGAATCGCCGTGTCTTTCGCGGCGGGTCGTGGTACAACCAAGGCATGTATTGCCGCTCGGCCAACCGCTTCTGGTACGGTGCGTTCTCCCGCCTCGGCACCGTGGGTTTCCGTGTCGTCTGCGTCGTGAGGACTTCGTAACGGCGTGTCTCTTTTACTGCTTTCCTCCTTCGCCGCGATGCAGTCCTGGATCCTCTTGCTGAGAATGCCGCATCATGGCCAGCAGCAACGTTTACGATCAGGCCGGACGATTCGTCGCCAAACTCGATCCGCTCGGCATCCTCTGCTGGCTGCTCAAACTGCGGCCCGATAGCCTCCTTTTCCGGGAATGGCTCGACACGCGGCTGATCCCTTTTCCCGGCGAACCCGATCGCGTCTGCGACACCGTCGCATTCATCGAAGACGTCCTCCGAGGACAGGTTCCCTGGGCGTTGGTCCTTGAGTTCCAGATCGAGCCGGATGCGCTGATGTTCGGCCGCGCGATGGTCTACATGGGTCAGGTCTGGCTGGAAAAGAAGCCGTCGGAGGAGCGTGGCGACCGCTTCTGCATTGCCGCCATCGTCGTGAACCTGACTGGACGAGGACACGCCGAACAAACGATGGATTGGCCTGAAGCGGGTCTGTCAACGCATCTGGGGATTCGCGACTTCAACCTGTGCGACATCGACGCGAAGACGACCCTGGACGGCATCGCGGCGGCAGACGTGACGCGGGCGGTCCTGCCCTTCATACCGCTGATGCAAGCGGGAGGCGATTCGAGTACCATTCACCAGTGGTTGACGCTGGCGTCGGCGGAGCCGGACGCCCGGCGTCGCGGCGATTACGGCGCCCTCACCTTGCTATTCGCGGGGGCGGTCGGCAACCAAGCTGCCTGGACGCAGGCTCTCATGGGGTGGAACATGATCCAATCGCAAATCGTCAATGAGTGGATGGGCAAGGGAGAGATCAAGAGGGAAGCCAAGGCAGTCCTCCGGCTACTGCGTCTCCGCTTTCAGAGCCTGCCCGCCGAGGTGGAAAATGGTATCAATGCCACGACCGATCTCGCCACACTGGAGCAATGGTTCGATCTCGCGTATTCCGCTCTCACGCTCGAAGCCTTCCGTCAAGGTTCAGGAGTCTGAGTCGCAATGGCGATGATGTCGATCAGCGACATCACGACATCAGCAGCTCGAATCAAGCGAGCCGCGCACGGCGACAAAGAGGATAAGGGGACAGACCCCGTAGCTTTTTCCCGGCAGTGAGGTTGCGGATTTTATCACCCTGGATGGGCAAGAGTCCATCCATGTCAAGAAGCTTCCTCCCAGGGGATGGAATCTCGCTGTTCGTCGCCCGAAGGAAGCCGATTGGAAAATCCTCGAACAGACAGGTCAATGGACAAAAGGGAAACTGGACTGGAACACAATCCCGGAACAATTGGAAGTGATGATCGGGATCGACACGAGTGTCAAACGGAGTGACCTTCGCTCGTCGTCCGAGGTGAAAAGGGCCAGCCGCTAAAGGATCCGCATCCAGGTGGAACTGCTTTCAGTTCAATTGGAAACGCTCCCTGGCACGTTCTTTCACCCC
>JBBSDR010000519.1:0-5594 GCA_038240465.1 Gemmatales bacterium | reverse complement strand
TATTGCCGGCCGGGTTTGCAGTGTTGGGTATTCCGCCTTCATAGTTTGTAATTTCAGGTGCGTGCTGTCAAGAAAAAGAAGGTCATCCGTCGATGTCGGTTGTTTCGCCCCAAGGCATTCCGAATCGATTCCAAAACCACGAGCTGCTGCGCCCCCGCCAAAAATGACTGGATCGGAGGCATACACGCGCTTATAAATCCCCCTCGCCACAAAGAGCTTCCAGTCCGGACAAGTAAGTTTCTCTTCTAATAGAATGACCTCTTCATCCCCTGAATTTAAATACCCCGTCTCATTTCGAGAATTTAGGAACGCCACTTGAATCCGGTCCACGGCGGTCCACTTCCCAATTTGAGTAGACGCGGATTGCCACACATAGGCCAGGCAAGCCACGATAAACGATACCAAAGCGATTGCTGTCGTGACATGTGGAATCCAATTCCGCCAAGCCTGCTGATACATCTTGCACTCTTTGCACAACACCGCGCCGGCTGGAATGTTCGCCTGACAATAGACACAAGGCATTGGTTAACCTCCCTGAGTTAGGCCAAGCAACGTATTCAGCAGCCGGCTCACGCGGGCTTGACGTGAAAGCACGAAGAAACCTTCTTCGCGTGGCGGGTCTCCTGAAAGCGCATCGTTCGGCTCGAATTCTTTGAATGCTCCGGTTGCCGGCTGCTCATCGAACGAACCTGATCCCTTTGTTTTTCCCGGCCCAGTATCTACAGGAGCAGGTTGTTGTGGAGGTCATACCCGGAGGCGGGTGCCGACCACGAGTTCTCCCTTGCGGTATCCGTTCCCGGTTAAAGTACTCCCTGCCAGCGCCGGGGCTGGTAAGGAGATCGCGAACGAGACGGCCGTCACGTTCTGTGACACAACCGGCCGGTCGTTCAAAAAGAGATCGAGGCGGTCGATATTGGAGCAATCGACCGTAAATTGTTGGAGCGGGGCCGCCGCGACCGGGGTCAACCAGACGGTCTGCTTGGGAAGCCCGGCGAGCATCGCGGCGGCGGCCGCAATCAGGTCGCCGTTATCCTCGACCACATCGGTCTCGGTCAGATAGTACCGGACGTCCGGCACCACTCCGTAATCTTCGACCGGGCTGCCGGACCGGCTGCCGACACGCGTGCAACGTCGGGCCGCGACCCGCATCCCGGCCCCCTGAGGGAGGGCGACGAACGGGTTCTTGGGCTTCATGACCAGGCCCTGAAGGACCTCATCATCCCAAACATTCGCCCCACCGGCCCCGGTGCTGGAGTGGCAGCCCATGACCGTCCCGATCTGGTGGTCCTGAAACCCAGCCGAGAAGATGTCGGTCGTGCTGTAGCAGAGCGCGTCCGTGACCAGGACGACCGGTCCCTGGTAGATCTGTCCAACGTCGTTGCACTGTTTCGGGTCTGTCAGGGGGAAGCCCTGGGAGAAACTGGCCCCGGATTCGAGTCCCTGAACGATCGTCTCGTTCCAGGCCTCGAACCCGTTAATCTCCGTCGCCATCGCCAAGGTCAATGGAGTCGCGAGGAAGTGGAACGGCTCGGGAGTGATCGGCCAAGGAGTGAGCATCTGCAAAATGCGTTCCCCGATGTTGATGTATCCACCGCCATTCCCGCGGACGTCGAGGATCAGCCCAGTCTGAGGAAGCGTAGCCAGGATTCGGCCGAATTCCTGGACCACGCCATTGACGTCACCCGAGGCCGGAGCGAACGACTTCAGTCGGATGTAGCCGATGGGCCCCGACGGGGTAATGACTTCTCCGAACCGGGGGAACACGTCCGGGAAAAGGCTGGTCTCTGCCCGGGGAGGGGCAGGGGCAGGCGCGGCGGCGGCCTTCTCCAGGTGGGTGGTCGCCTCTTGCTCGACCCAAATGGCCTGTGGATCGAAGACGAGCTTGCGGACCCGATCGAGGAGCATCCGGTTCAGGTCCAAGCCCAGTCCCAGCGTCGCCCCGGCCGATCCCGCGAGCAATGCGACCCGGTCGAACGCATCGATCACTTCCCAGTCGAATCGGGATTCGTAGGTCTTGGTTCCATCCGTGTAGGTCAGATTCACCCAGTCCTCGTCCGGCGGCAGGGACATCCCGAGCCAGCGGAGGGTAAGGGCCTCGATCCCCTGGGCACGGCGGGCGTCCGGGTTGCTGCCGGCTTCCCGGTTCCCGTTCCGGGCCACGGCCAGTTCGATCGGACTCCCGTTCCAGTGCGTAACAACCACCCCCTCCTTGAGGCTGCTGACTGTGTTCACCGGGGAAACCCACGATACAACATACCTCCGCACTTGAGCCACCGGGGCCACCCCACCCGGTTCGTAGAACTCTTCGACCCGGAACGGCAGAAAGGCGAACTTCTGAGCATACTCGGTCGGGAGAATGTAATTGGTGTGCAAGTCCCGAAGGCCGAGGAAGACATCCATCATCGCTGAATGAAATCCCCGTTCGTCCAGTCCCGCTTGGCGGATGCGGAGCAGCCGGAGCGACTGGATCGGGTCGTTCGCGTGCAAGGCACGCTTGAGCGGCAGGTGGGCGTACACCTTATCCAGGATCTCCAGCGCCTGCCCGATCAGGAGATCCCGCTCGTCCGGGGTGAGGGGCGTGACCGTCGACCGGTAGTCGGCAAGTTTGACGCGCTCACCGAGTTGTGTATCGACGGCCGACCGGGTGGTGGCCTTCGACATTTTCGGCTGGTACGGCACCGCCCCAGTGACGGTGGCGTTCGCCCGGGTTGCCGTTTTTTTCTTGCCCCCGCCAGACAGTTTGGCCTTCGCCATATCATCCTCGGCATCGTTCATTGATGACTGTGCTAGAAGAAGGTTTCGCAACGCCCTCGCCAGTCGCTTGCGGGCCTTGCAGCCGCCCGGAGCCGCATTCTGGCGAATGCCACGAGAGGCTGGCGGCAAACTTGCGAAACGCTCATCTAGACAGCCCGAACGCTCACAAAGAAAAAGGTCTTCGGGGTCCGACCCCGCCTTTTGTCCGCCGTGCGCAAGGCCCGACCCCTTTTGTCCGCCCCTTCTCCACGCCCCGCCGTTCACACCATCCCGCCGTATTTGTTTAATATTGAACGCCGACACCCACTCCTGTCAAGCACCAATTGGCCGGCTTTTCCCCACTTTTGTTTTGACGAGTGGCTCGGTCGTCCGGTCGGGGGTCGCCAGCGTGTCCAGCCTGCGGGACACATTCGAGGACGTGCGCGCTGAGGAGAACGAGGCCGCCATCGACGCCACCCGCCGGCTGGACCCTTCCCGCAATCGTCGCCAATTCGAGCGAAGCCCCACTGTATAGGGAATCGCGCGCAGACCGAACGGAAATCGGCACCAAGGGGGTGTGGCGATTTGTGGTGAAACGAATCCATCGGTATTATAGGATACGCCCGTTCATATCTAGAAGAGAATCTCGACAAAAAGGGACCCGTCTCGGGCAGGTGGAGAGGAAGTGCGGTGGGGACAGACCGGCAGCGGCAAGGCGTGCGCGCGCGTGGCGTACCGTGAAATGGTATCTCATAACATACTTGATCTGAAGCAGGTTACGACGATTTCCGGGTACGCCACATAAGTTGGCGTACCCGGCGCGAGGCAAGGCGTTGTCATCAGGGTTTTGGCACCATCAGCGTGAACGGCGCCACATACGCTTGCAGCAGCACGATCAGCCCGACGATGCTCGCCAGCAAAATGCTGTGCCACAACACCGCCTTGAAGATGTCCGCCTCGCGGCCGATCTGGTTTGTCGCCGCCGTCGCCACCACGATGCTCTGAGCGTCGATCATCTTGCCCATGACGCCGCCGCTGCTGTTGGCCGTGCAGATCAGCACCTGCGCCTGTCCCAGGTCGAGGTTGGTCATCACGCCCATGTCCCATACCTGAGTTGCCGTGATCTTCTGCAGACTGCCGAACAGGGCGTTGCTGCCGGCGTCCGTGCCCGTCAGGAATACGCCGAGCCAGCCGAGGATGGCCGCGAAAAAGGGATACACCGCACCCGTCGCCGCGAACGCCACACCGAGCGTCGCGTCCATGCCCGAATAACGCGTTACATAACTCAGGCCAAGCATGAAGGCAATCGTCGGCACCGGCACCTTCATCTGGATCAGCGTCCGCCGCAATACCCAGCGAATGTCGCCGCCGTTCATCCGCAGCATCAGCATCGACAGCAGCGAGGCGATCAGCACGGCTGTTCCGGGCGAGGTCAGCCAGGCGAGGTTGTATAGCGCCTTCTCCGTCTCCTGCTGCTTGCCCTTCTCGATCAGGGCCGGATCGCGCAAGACCTCGTTGTGCAGCGTCGGGACCGGAAGGTGAAAGTTCGTCGCGAAGTCGCCGGCGATGCGGACAAAGCCCGGCCCCGGCTCCTTGGGACCGTACTTCTTCGAGTCCTCCTCCTGCTGCCGCACCAGTCCGGTCAGCATCAGAGCCACCGACATCAACACCCACGGCGCCCACGCCAGGCTGACGCTGCCAAGGGTCAGCGGCGCCTGGCTCTCCGCCGCCGGCGCGGGCTGCCCTTCGACCAGGGCCTTCGCTTCCGCCGCATGCGGGTCGTCCGGGAGGTGCTGGGGCGGCGCTGCTGAAGTGGGTGTTGGTTCGGGGGCGAACTGGAACTGCTCCTTCGGTTTCCAGAAGCGAAGGAAGATGGCCGTCACGATCAGCGAGAACATGCCGCCGCCAATGTCGGTCATGTGCCAGAGGACCACGCCGGGCGCGTAGACGTGGATGGTGGCAAATGTGAACTGGAACAGGGCGAAGGAGCCGCCGGCGATGGCGAGGACCGGCCAGACCGCCAGCGTCTGTCGCCAGGAACACATGCACCGGACCATGTAGGCCGGCACGATCAGCGACAGGAGCGGCAGTTGATGGCCGGCCATGACGCTCAGGGTATTGCCATCGATGCCGGTGACGCCCGCCAGCACGATGATGGGCGTGCCGAGACCGCCGTAGGCGACGGGCGAGGTGTTGGCGATCAGGCAGAGGACGGCAGCGAGGAAGGGCCGAAAGCCGAGGCCGACGAGGATAGCGCCGCAGATGGCGACGGGTGTGCCGCCGCCGGCCGCGCCTTCGAGGAAAGCGCCGAACGAGAAGCCGATCAGGATGGCCTGGATGCGCGGATCGCCCGACAGACCGGCAATGGAGCGTTTGATGACCTCGAACTGTCCGGTGCGGATGGTGATGTTGTAGAGCAGCATCGCGTTGAACACCGTCCAGCCGACCGGCAAGAGGCCGAAACTCGCTCCGTAGAGGAACGACATCGTGGCCATGTCGGCCGGCATGCCATAGACGGTGATGGCGATGACAATGGCGACGAACGCGGCCGTGGCGCCAGAGCGCGGCGCCGACCATCTCTGGATGACGAGGAGATAGAACAGCACGACAACTGGCAGAGCGGCCAGCAGCGTTGACCAGACATTCGACCAGAAGACAAGGTCCTCGAGCGGATTGAGGCGTTGCGCGTAGGTCGCCCAGAGCATCACAAGAAACTTTCTTTGTATCCGTTCACGCTGAAACCGACAGAATTATTCTCTAATGATCACTTGAGCTGACTTTGATTGGTAACACACATATTACCCGTAACGATTATTGCTTACGTCGGCGCTTGGATTTATTGGATCCGCGTAGTCGATTCC
>JBBSDR010000518.1:0-5612 GCA_038240465.1 Gemmatales bacterium | reverse complement strand
ACTACCTAGCTCTCGGCGGGGGAGCCGTTACCGGCGAGCCGGGGCTGACGGTGTTGTGCGTCGTGCCGCGCCGGCTCGAAGAAGGGCAGGAAGAGCGCCTCGAAAAACCGGAACTGGTGCTGGCCCTCGGCGAAACGGTGACGTTTCCGCTCTACACCTCGACGGTGCGCGCCGACGACAGGCCCGGCGACGTGCTGACGGTCAAGCCCGATCAACTGATGCGCTTGCCGGCCCTGCACACGATCCTGCGCGGCGGCAAGCGTTCCGGTGTCAAGCAGGTGCCGGTGACCCTGGCCGCGCGCTCGACCGAGATCGGCACTCTGGAACTGTTCTGCGTTGCGAAGGAGGGCGACAATCGCTGGCGGCTGGAGTTCAACGTCCGCGAACTGGTGCAGGAAGACGAGGGGCCAGACGATGTTTCGAGCGGCGCGGGACAGGTGACGGATGTCTGGCCTGAGGAGAAGGTGCAGGCGGCGGCGAGCCTGATTCGTGGCGTCTACACCGGCGGCGTCGAACTGAAGCCGCAGGAACTGGGCAACGCGCTGGAGCCGGCCCTGGAAGCGCGGCGCGACGAATGGCCGACTGGACTGTGTCGGCGTCTATGGGAAATCCTCATGGAAGTGGCGGACCAGCGGCGGCAGTCGCCCGCGCATCTGAATCGCTGGTACAACCTCATTGGTTTCTGTCTGCGTCCGGGTTTTGGCGACACCCTGGACCGATTCCGCATCGAGAAAATGTGGAAGCTGCTCTTCGGCCCGGTGCGGAAGGAAGAGGGCAAAACGACGCCGGAGGGCGGAGCGCAGGCATGGATCATGTGGCGGCGTGTCTCGGGCGGCTTGCAGACCAGTTATCAGCAGGCGCTCTTCGATCGTGTCAAGGGTCCGCTTCTGGGAAGCAAGGGAGCCATCAAGCCCGGGGCCGACGAGTTGGCGGAGATGTGGCGCATGGCGGCCGGCCTCGAACGTCTCGACGTCAAACCCAAGGAGATGCTCGGCCAGGCCCTGTTGAAGCAGGTTCGCCGCAGTCCGGCGCCGACGCATGCGTTCTGGTCGCTGACCCGTCTGGGAGCGCGCCAGCCGCTCTATGGCCCGCTCAACAGCGTCCTTCATCATCAGACCGCGGAGCAATGGCTCGACGCCCTGCTCGGGTTTCAGCCGGGACATCCCAGCGAGACAATTGCCTGGGCGTTCTGTCTGTCGCAGCTTGCCCGGATGACCGGGCAACGCGCGCTCGACGTCGAGGACAGCCGCCGCAAGAGCGTCATCACGGTCCTGAAGACGCTGCAAATCCCTGAAGATTGGCTTCGCTGTGTCGAGGAGGTGGTGGAGCGGCGCGACGAGGACCAGAGCAAGCTGTTCGGCGACACGCTGCCGATCGGCCTGCGCCTCAAGGGAAATGACGAATAATGGACCGCATCGCCGTGTTCGGCGGCATCTACAACAACTATCTCGCTCTCGAGTCGGCCCTGCACGATGTGCGTGCGCGCGGCGTCGATGCGATCTACTGTCTCGGCGACCTCGGCGCTTTCGGCCCGCATCCCGACCGAGTGTTTCCGCTGCTGCACGAACACGGCGTCTTGTGCATCCAGGGCAACTACGACAATTCGCTGGCCATCGGTCATGACGATTGCCAGTGTGGCTACACCGATCCGCGCGACAATCTTTTCGCCCGGCTCAGCTATCGGTACACCTTCGCGAACACGAGTCCGTCGAATCGCGCCTGGCTCGGCACTCTGCCCTTGCAGCGCCGCATCGAACTGGGCCGATATCGTCTATTGCTCTGTCATGGCAGCCCGCGGCGGATGAACGAGTTTCTCTGGGAATCGACCTGTTCGACGGCGTTTCTCGATCGTCTGCTGCGCGAGTACGACGCCGACGTGATCCTGACGACTCACACCGGCATCAAGTGGCATCGGCGTTTGACAGAGGACTGTCACTTCGTCAACGCCGGCGTTTTGGGCCGTCCGGAGAACGATGGACGAACGAACGTCTGGTATACGCTGCTGGAGGCCACGCCCGAGTTCCGCGTCGAGTTTGTGCCGGTCGAATACGATTGGGAGCGGCTGGCGCAGGAGATGCGCGCGGAGCAATTGCCGGGGGCGTTCGTCGATACGGTGCGGACGGGTTGGTGGACGACATGCCTGGAAGTGTTGCCGGCGAAGGAACGCAAGCGCGGGCGGTGGTAATTCTCTTTGTCCGGACGAGCGGGGCCAAGAAGGACTGCACACCCCCGCTCGCCTTGCAGTGGGGTTGACCCATCGGCGCGGACGTGATACCACTTGCTACCCTCTCGTGCAGGCACCTCGTTTTTCATTCTCCCCGCAACGGAAAAGGACGTCTTCATGCTTCGCGCCATGAAGCGGTTACTGCGTCTCCAGAGTGAGCCGCCGAGCATTATCTCCCAGTACGTCACCTCGGCGCCCAGCGAGCAGAACGCGCTGGACATCTTCGCGGGCGAGTGGGTGTCGAAGTTCCCCGAACCGTTGGCAAGCCTGCGCGCGGGATTGATGCCAGCCTTCGAGGCCCCCATCGTCGAGACCTGGATCGCGCGGCTGGGCGGCCTGTCCGGCTGGAATGTCCTCGAACTGGGACCGCTCGAGGCAGGACACACTTACCTCCTCGAAAAACGCGGTGCTGCCTCCATTGATGCGATCGAGGCCAACACCCGAATGTATCTGCGCTGTCTCATCGTCAAGGAAGTCCTCGGGCTGACGCGGACCCGGTTTCTCTGCGGCGACTTTGTCGAATATCTGCGCGACTGTCCGAAACAGTACGACCTGGTCGTCGCGAGCGGCGTCCTCTACCACATGCGCGATCCCCTCGGCTTGCTCGCCCAGATTGCCCAGGTGACGGACCGGTTGTGCCTGTGGACGCACTACTACGATCCCGCCATCATCGAGAGCAGTCCGGAGTTGAAACGCAAGTTCTCGAAGCAGGTCATGTACGAGGACCACGGCGTCCATGTGACCTTGCATCGCCAGGAGTACGGCCAGGCCCTGACGCGCGGCTGGCGCACTTACTACGGCGGCAACGCCGACCACAGCCACTGGATGCAGCGCGACGAACTCCTTGCCTGCCTGCGTCATCTCGGCTTCACGGACATCCAGATTACTCTGGAACAGCCCGATCATCCCAACGGGCCGGCATTCGCCCTGCTGGCGCTGCGGCCCGGGCGGAGGTGAGTTCCATCATGACCGAGCAACGACCGGGGCCAGCACCGGAACAACTGCTGGCCGTGCTGTCCGACTTGCAGTCGCACAACGACAAGCTGCTGCAGGCGCTGTACCGCGAAAAGATGGCCTCCCTCGAAGCCAGGCAGCAGCTTCAGGACGTGTATCGCAGCCTGGCGCACCGGCTTTTCGTCCTGGCGTTCGGGCAGCAGTCCGGCCCGCGGCGGCGCTTCCTCCGAGGCATTCGCCGGACTCTCGCGGCCATCAAGCATCACGGCCCGCGCCAGTTCCTGGCCGACGTCTGGAGCCGGGTTCGTCTCCGCCGCGCCGGCTTCGGCAAGTTGCCGGCCGCCTGCGCTGCCGATTCCTCCAGCCTCTCTTTCGAGGAGATCTGGCAGCAAGCGTATGAAGCATGGATCGCTGTCCGCGAGCCGGGCCCCGGCGCGCTGCGGCTGCAAAGCCAGACCGCGCTGAACCTCGAACCGCTCATCAGCGTGGTCGTGCCGGTCTATCGCACGCCACTGCCCTTCCTGATCGCCATGCTCGAATCGGTCCGCAGCCAGACTTACGCCAACTGGCAATTGTGCATCGCCGACGGCGGCAGCGGCGATCCGGTCTTGCAATCGGTCCTGGACAGTTACCGCTGCCGGGATAGCCGGGTCTGTGTTCGCCATCTCCCCGAGAACCTCGGCATCGCCGGCAACACCAACGCCGCCCTCGAACTTGCCACGGGCGATTATGTCGCCTTCCTCGATCACGACGACACGCTGGCGCCGTTCGCCCTGTTCGAGGTTGCCAGCGCCATCGACCTGCACCCCGACGCCGATCTGCTCTACTCGGATGAGGACAAGATCGACGAGCAGGGTACGCGCCGCCACGACGTGTTCTTCAAGCCCGCCTGGTCGCCCGAAACGTTGCGCAGTTACAACTATATCTGCCATTTGGCCGTCTACCGGCACTCGCTGCTGCGCCAGTTGGGGGGAGTGCGCGCGGGCTTCGATGGCGCCCAGGATCACGACCTCGTCCTGCGAGCGGCTGAACGAAGCCGGCAGATCGTCCACATTCCGCATGTCCTTTATCACTGGCGCGAACATGGCGGATCGACCGCGCGCGACACGAGCATCAAGCCCGAGGCTGGCCTGGCCGGCAAACGAGCCGTCGGCGAACACCTGCAGCGCCTGGGCATCGCGGCCGAGGTCAGCGACGAGCCGCGCCGGCTGGCCTATCAGGTGAAATACAACCTGACGCGCCGTCCCCTCGTGTCGATCCTGATTCCAAACAAGGACGCCCATCAGGTCCTCGACACCTGCCTGCGCTCGCTGGACCGATCGACGTATCGGGAAATCGAGGTCCTCATCCTCGAGAACAACAGCACGGAGCCGGCGACCTTCGACTATTACCGCCAACTGGCGAGCAAACCGGAAGTGCGCGTCCTCACCTGGACGGGACCGTTCAATTACGCGGCGATCAACAACTGGGGCGCGGCCCAGGCGCGCGGCGAGCTGCTGCTGCTGCTCAACAACGACACCGAGGCGATCAACCCGGACTGGATCGAGCGCATGCTCGAACACGCCCAGCGCGAGGAAGTCGGCGGCGTCGGCGCCCGGCTGTACTTCCCCGACCGCACGATCCAGCATGCCGGTGTCGTCGTCGGCATGGGCGGGGTCGCGGGCCATCTCTATCGAGGCTTCCCCGGCGACCACACCGGCAACCGCTATCGGCTTCTTGTCGCCCAGAACGTCTCCGCGGTCACTGCCGCCTGTCTGATGATGCGCAAGAATGTCTTCGACGCCGTCGAGGGCTTCGACGATCGCTTCGGCGTCGCCTTCAACGATGTCGATCTGTGCCTGAAGGTCCGCAAGCTCGGCAAGTTGCTCGTCTGGACGCCGTTCGCCGAGTTATGGCATTACGAATCGAAGACGCGCGGCGCCGAGAACACGCCCGCCAAGCAACTGCGCTTCGCCCGGGAAATCAAGCTGTTCAAGGAGAAGTGGGGCGACGTTCTCGCCGGGGGCGATCCGTACTACAACCCTAACTTGACCCTGTCCTTCACCGATCCCTCGGCCGATGCGAAAGGGGCGCGTGAACCTCGGATTCGTCCCGCGACACCAGCGCTAACACCCGTTTCAGCGGCTGCAAGCAATGCCGCCTGATGCCACAATACAGGACCAGGGCCATGACTGGCCCCGCTCGCCAGTCGGCCGGGGAAGGCAAAATGTTATCGACCTTGAAACGGATTGTCCGGCGGATTCGACGAAGGATCGGGGGCCAAAGCAGCCGCCCTCTTTCACCCATTCCCTCTCTGACCGTTACCGATCCGACCTTTCTCGAGCGGAAGGCCCGGAAACTGCAGCGTATCGAGCCACTTCTGGACAGGGAGAAGCCGTGCGAGAAACAGCCGCTGTTTTACGACTTCTTGACGGACGAACTGCGCTCGCTCTTT
>JBBSDR010000517.1:0-5613 GCA_038240465.1 Gemmatales bacterium | reverse complement strand
GGCCGGCGAGATGGGACGGAACAACAGCCGGCGCTCGATGAAATCGAACATGCTTGGTGGCGAAACCTCCTGTCACGCCTCCGTCACCGCCGGAGCGTTGTCGGGCGAGAAAGTGTTCTGGACCGGAGGCTCCTTCTTTGGCGGCGGTCTCTCGAGCGGCGGCAGTTTCTCGCCGCGCAGCACCTTGGCGATCTCATCGCGGAGCAATTCCTCGCGCTCCAGCAACGCCTCGACCAGGGCCTCCAACTTGTCGCGATTCTGATCCAGCAGCGAGTAGGCGCGTTCATCCGCCTCACGCAGCAGTTTCTGGACCTCCTCGTCGATGACGCTGGCCGTTCCCTCGCTGAAGTCGCGCGGCTCCTGCAATTCCTTGCCGAGGAAGACGTGTTCCTCGCCGACGCGGAACGACATCGGCCCAAGCCGATCGCTCATGCCCCAGTGAGTGACCATGTACCGCGCCAGCCGCGTCGCCTGTTTCAGATCGTTCTCGTGGCCGGAGTACGCCTGCTTGTACATGAGCCGATCCGCGGCCCTGCCCCCCATGATAAAGGCCAGCTTCGCCTTCCAGTAGTCCAGGCCGTGATGCATCCGATCCTCGTCGGGCGGTATCAGCGTCACGCCGAGGGCCTGGCCGCGCGGGATGATGGTCACCTTGTGCGGCGGATCGGCATTGGGTTCCATCCAGCCAACCAGCGTATGGCCAGCCTCGTGATAGGCGGTGCGGCGCCGGCCTTCCAGTCCGAGGACCTCCTCGCGCACCGGCCCCATCAGCACGCGGTCGTAAGCCCGGGCGAAGTCGTACTGATCGATACGGTTCTTGCCCTCGCGGGTCGCCAGCAGCGCCGCCTCGTTGGCCAGGTTGCGCAGGTCGGCGCCGGTCATGCCGATCGAGCCGCGCGCGACCGACTCCAGATCGACGTCGTCGGACAGCGGCTTGTTGCGCGTGTGGATCTTGAGGATGGCCATGCGGCCCTGCCAGGTCGGACGGTCGATGGTGATATGGCGATCAAAGCGGCCGGGACGCAGCAGGGCGGCGTCGAGAACGTCAGGCCGATTGGTCGCCGCCACAACGATGACCGTCTCGGAAGGCGAGAAGCCATCCATTTCGCTGAGGATCTGATTGAGCGTCTGCTCGCGTTCATCGGAGCCGCCGCCGACGCCCGTGCCGCGCATCCGGCCAACCGCATCGACTTCGTCCACGAAGACGATACAAGGGCTATTCTCCCTTGCATTTTTGAAGAGATCACGCACCCGGCTGTTGTGCAGAAGGATCGGCTTCTCACCGCCGAAAAATGCCTCGTTGTCGCAGCCGCAGAAATCGTAGACGAAGCCGTCGAAGGGCTTCACGACGATCTCGCGCACAATCGCTTTCTTCCCCTGCTTTGACTGACCTTGCGCGGGAGCGAAAGGATTGCTGGTCTTGCCGATGATCAACGTCCAGGCAGTCTCGTCGGGCAGCGGTTTGTTCTTGATGACTCGACCGCCAGGCGTGAACCACTGGCGAACTCCAGCCTTGATGCCGTGCATCGCGCACAGCCAGGCCAGTTCCTGGATAAGTTGCTTGCTGACGGAAGTCGCGCAGAGTTTTCCCTCACGAGAGACGTACCCATCGCCCCTCGTATAGCCTTCGAGGAATGCCAGGAAGTACTCGCTCGACATGTCCCACAGAAACTCAGGTACATGCTTGTTGCGGCTGCCATTGCCACAGTGTCGGTTGAAGAATCGCCCCAGCGGCGCGGAGTAGAACGTGATCCGGGTGCTGTTGTCCTCGGTATGGTCCACCTTCGGCGACAGTCCGAAAAATTGTTCTCCAAGCGCAATGCAATCGGCGTGCAGATCCGCCTCGTGGGAGCCGAAGACGAACTGAACGCAGCCGTTGTCTCGTCCCTCGGCCGTATAGTAGCCGAGAAGCCGCATCAGTTCTGGCGTCACCAGCACCCGTTCAGGCAATCGCACGCTGGAATACCGATCGGACAATCCTCGGGGAAGATTCGTGTCGGTCTGCCAGTTGCAAACCGTCATCTGAGAGACGCCGATAGTCTCCGCGATTGCGCTTTGCGTCATGACCCCGCGATTGGCGACGGCGAACGCATAAGCGTCTTCCAGTTCCTCGTTCCGCTCGGCGACATCAAGCCAGAGCGGTTCGGCAGGTTCGGTGAAGGCGTGAGCGCGAACCGAATGAAGAGTGCCGGAATCGGCGGAATACTGTCCCCGCACTTTGAGGGGAAGGTTGACCAGCACATCGCCGGGCTTCAGTTCACGGGCGGTGATGGCCTTGACTCCATCCCGAGTGCGGATGAAAACGCTGTGATCGCCCGTCGTGCGGACCATGCCGCCGAGGTAGTGAATCTCGTGGATTTCCGTCACGCGATGCCGATAGACGCCGCGGACGCGCGACCAGGCGCTGCCCTTGAGGAAGAGCTTGCTCGATCCCTTGAACTTCGAGTCCAGTTCCTCGAAGCCGAGCGTTTCCACCCCGGAGACCGGGACGACAAAGCCCTCGGCGTCACCGGCGTAATGCGTGTCAATGAACTCGCCGATGGGCATCAAGCGCGTTCGACCCTCTGAGCGGACAAGGACCGGCGTGTCGCCGGTGACGGAAGCGCCGACACCGACGAACATTTGAATGAATTCAGAGCCATTGATCGAGAAGAACGGCACCCCTGCCTCGCCGGCAACGGCCTTGGCCAGCAGCGTCTTGCCGGTGCCGGGCGGACCGACGAGGAGAACGCCGCGCGGCACCTGGGCGCCGAGCTTCTGGAACTTCTCCGGCGTCTTGAGGAACTCGACGACCTCCTGCAGTTCGCTCTTGGCGTTCTGCATGCCGGCGACGTCCTCAAAAGTGATGCGCGTCTTGCCGCGCTCGTAGCGGCGCGCGGGACTCTTGACGTAGCTATTGAGGAAATTGCCGCCGAGCGGATCGCGGAATTTCGGCACCAGGAAGATGAAGACGCCCAGCAGCAGCACGGCAGGCAGCAGGAACAGCATCAGAGGGCCGACCCAGGCATACGGGTCTTCCGGCGCATCGACCTGGAGATTGTTGTTCTTGATGAGCGTGTCGAGACGTTCGAGCAAGCGCTGGTCGAACTGGAATGGCCAGCGGCGCGTGACGAACTTGACTGCGCGCTTGTCCTCGAAGCGTTTCTTCATCTCCAGCAGCTCTTTCGTCTCCGCCTCATCGCGTCCCAGGGTCGGCAACTTGTCCGGGCTGCCGATCTCGCCGAAGATGCGGTCGTTGGTGCCGAAAGAAATCTTCTTGACGTTTTCGGGCGTGTTATCGATCAGCTTGACAAAAGTCGAGTAGGGGATTTCGATACGATTGTCGAAGGTGCCAAAGAGCAGCATGGCGACCAGGGCCAGGCCGATAATCATCCAGATCCAGGCCCCTGAGACGGGCGGACCGGGTTTGCGGCGCGACTTGTTGGAGGGCGGATTCGATCCTCGGGGGGGCATGAGCAGACTTCCTCGACGGCTCGGCGTGGCCTCTTGTTCGCGGTGTTCCGGGCACCGTGGGGTCAACCCCCAGCAGCCTCGCCTGGATCGGGCATCACCTTCAAGATACCAAACCCCGGCGAGCTTGACTACGGCGGCTGGGGTAACGGCGCGAGGGCAGGCACATCATGCGTTTGTGGAGCTGGCTGAGTCGCTTGTGGAGACGGCGTCCTCCACACGGTCCCCTGGAGGTCATTCTTCACACGCGCCAGGGCTGCCATCTGTGCGAGACGGCGCACGAACAACTGGAGACCGCCCGCCGGCGCTGGGGCTTTCATCTGTCGATCGTCGATGTCGATTCCGATCCGCGCCTCGTCCAGGAGCATGGCGAGTGTGTGCCGGTCGTGACCATCGCCGGCCGGATTCGATTCCGGGGCCGCATCAACGAGGTGCTGCTCAACCGCATGCTGCGCGGCGAGCAGAGGGCGTCGCCATCATGAAGAAGTTCCGCTATCCCTGCACCGGCCACGTCAGCCATGAGGGCTTCGCGGCCTTCCTCGAACGCGAGTTAAGCGAGCCGCAGCGGAACGTGCAGGCGTTCAATCGCGAGTTAGGGCATATTTTCGACGCCGAACATCTCGTCCTGGTCAACTCCGGCTCGTCCGCCAACCTCGCCGCCGTCCTGGCCATGACCGAACGAGTCGGACCCGGCGCTCATGCGATCGCGGCCGGCTTCACCTTTTCGACGACGCTGGCCGCCCTGCTGTTCGCCGGACTCGATGTCACCGTCGTCGATACAGAGCCGGACGGCTTCTGCATCGATCCGGACGCCGTCAGGCGGGCAGTCCGGCCGAACACGCGCATCGTTTGCGCGACGCACTTCCTCGGCTACCCCGCCGACCTCGATTTTCTGGCGAACCTCTGCCACGAGTGCAACCTGCTTCTATTGCAAGACGGTTGCGAGGGGATGGACCTGCGTCTGCGCGGCCAGCCGGCTCATCGGTGGGGAACTCTCTCGACGTGGAGCTTCTATCATCCGCATCATCTGCCCGCTCATGGCGGCGGCGCCATCGTCTGCCCGGACGAGGATTGGCGGCGGCAACTGGAGTCGCTCACTCACTGGGGGCGGGCCTGCACCTGTCACTTCGACCCGGATCATTGCCCCGCTCCCGAGGGCATCGATCACTTCTTCACTTACATTCGCCCCGGACTCAACCTGGCGATGTCGGAGTTGAACGCCTGTTTTGGCCGGTTTCAGTTGCGGCAATGGCAGGCAATCGAGGAACGCCGCCGGCGCCATCACGACATCCTCTACCAGGCCCTGCGCGGCGTGTCCGCTGCCCGCGTCTATCCGCTGCCGGCCGGGAGCGGTACCCCGGCGTGCTTTCCCATCACCCTGCGCCGCGGCAACGTCAGCGAGTTGGCCGAACGCCTGGCCGGGCGCGGCGTCGAGGTGCGTTCGCTGATGGGCGGAGTCGTCACGCGCCAGCCTGCTTTTCGGTACATTCCGCACGATGGCCTCGTCCACTGTAAGGCCCTCTCCGATCGCTCCTTCTTCACCGGCATTCATCAGACCCTGGCCGAGCAGGACGTGCGCGACGTGTCCCGCATCCTGGTCGAGGAGGTCCAGCGATGATCGCCTTTTCTGGTCCGGGTCTCCGCTCTAGCATATCCCGCCGGCGCGCTGTAGAATCCGATATTTGCTGGAGAGTCGGGGCTGGGAGAACAGATGGCGATGGCCGCAAGGGACGACATCGGAAGTCGCGGGGAATTTATCTTCTGCACCCGGATCATGGCCTTTTGCGGCCGGCCCCGCCCTTACTTCCGTCCCTACTTTCTCGGCGAAAAGGCGGAAACGATCGATTTCCTGGTCGAACCGGTCGATGCGGGAGACAGGACGCCCTTTTTCTTCGTCCAGGTGAGAACGACGCAAAAAGGGTATACGAAGAGAACTCCACGAAGGCTCAAGGTCGGCATGACAGCCACGGACGTCGAACTGTTTGCCCTGAAACCTGCCCCAACCTATCTCGTCGGCATTGATGAGCCAGCGGACGTCGGATATGTCGTCGCAATCCTCGAGGGCATGAACACACCCATTGCGAGCATCCCGACAACCTTCCCCCTGGATTGCACGATCCTGCCTCTGCTCTACCAGGAGGTCCAGCAATTCTGGGAGGGACG
>JBBSDR010000516.1:0-5614 GCA_038240465.1 Gemmatales bacterium | reverse complement strand
TTGCGCTCGGGGCTGGTCAGCCGCGAGCGCGGTCTTGTCACGCCACCGCTGTCGCGTGCAGGCGCTGGCCCAACTCGGGCAGGGCCGCGGACAGGACGTCTTCGATACGCTCGGCCAGCGTGAACGTCAGCGCCTGACGCACCTCCTCGGGCAGTTGCTTCAGGTCGTCCTCGTTGTCCTTCGGCACGATGACGTGCTTGACGCCCTGACGGCTCGCGGCCAGCACTTTTTCCTTGATGCCGCCGACCGGCAATACCAGCCCCGACAGCGTCACCTCGCCTGTCATGGCCACATCGCTGCGAACCGGCCGATGCGTGTAGAGCGATGCCAGCGCCGTCGCCAGCGTCACGCCCGCCGACGGTCCATCCTTCGGCACCGCCCCTGCCGGGACGTGAATGTGGACGCCGTTCTTGCGGAACAGGTCCGGCTCGATGCCCAGCTCCTCCGCATGCGCCCAGACATAGGTCCGTGCCGCCCGCGCAGACTCACGCATCACCTCGCCCAGTTGGCCGGTGATGTGCAGCCCGCGTCCGCCCGGCATCAGGCTGGCCTCGACGTACAGCACGTCGCCGCCCGCCTCGGTCCAGGCCAGTCCCGTCGCCACGCCCGGCTGCAATCCCGTCCGGCTTCGTTCCGGGCGCACCCTCTCCGGGCCGAGCAGTTCGCTGACTTCTTCTTGCCGCACCGTCACGGCCGCCGTCTGGCCGGTGGCGAAGCGGCGGGCGATCTTTCGCGCCACCTGTCCCAGCGCTCGCTCCAGGTTGCGGACTCCCGCCTCGCGTGTATAACGGCGGACGATACGCTGCGTCACCTCGGCCGGCACCTGAAGTTGCTCCGCTGTCAGGCCAACCTCGCTCAACTGGCGCGGCAGCAGATAGCGCTCGGCGATGGCCAGCTTTTCGCTCTCGCTGTAGCCCGTCAGCCGCAGTACCTCCATGCGATCCAGCAGCGCGGCCGGGATCGTATCGAGACTGTTAGCCGTCGTGATGAACAGCACCTTCGACAGATCGAAGGGCAGATCGAGATAGTTGTCGCGGTATGTGCTGTTCTGCGCCGGGTCGAGGACTTCCAGCAGCGCCGCCGCCGGATCACCTCGAAAGTCACGCCCCAGCTTGTCGATCTCGTCGAGCATCAGCACCGGATTGTTGACGCCCGCGCGCCGGATCGCCTGAATGAGCCGGCCCGGCATGGCGCCGATGTAGGTTCGCCGATGGCCGCGCAGCTCCGCCTCGTCGTGCAGACCGCCCAGGCTCATGCGCTCGAACTTGCGTCCCAGCGCCCGCGCGATCGACTGCCCCAGGCTAGTCTTGCCGACGCCGGGAGGACCGACGAGCAACAGGATCGGCGCTTTCGCCCGGGGATTCAGCTTCAGCACGGCCAGGTCGTCGAGGATGCGCTCCTTCACCTCGTCGAGACCGAAATGGTCCTCGTCCAGTACCGCCTTGGCGCGGTCCAGATCGATGACGTCCTCGGTCGCCTTCTTCCACGGCAGTTCCAGTACCAGTTCGAGGTAGCCGCGCGTCATCTGGTAGTCGGGCGCGGCCGCCGGCAGACGTTCCAGTTTGCGCAGTTCGCGTTCCGCTTCCTTGAGGACCGTTTCCGGTAGAGCGGCTTCCGTGAGCCGGCGGCGCAGTTCGTCGATTTCCGCCTTCTCGGAGTTCGTGTCTCCCAGTTCGTCCTGAATCGCCCGCATCTGCTGGCGCAGCATGTAGTCGCGCTGCTCCTTGCTCATCTCGGTCTGCGCCTGGCTGGTGATCTTGTGCCGCAGTTCGAGGACCTGCAGCTCGTGCGCCAGATAGCCGTGCAGCAGGCGAAGCGCCTCGACACGCGACGGCGCTTCCAGGATTGCCTGTTCGCGGGCCACGTCCAGGCTCATCATGGAGGCGATGAGGTAAACCAGTTGCAGCGGATCGCCCGCCTGGGCCGCCAGTTGCTGCAAGTTGATCGGCACCTTCGGCTGGACCAACTCCAGAACTCGTCCGGTCAGTTCGAGGATGGTGCGATGCAGCGCCTCCACTTCTGTCCCCGTGTCGTCAGGGACAGGCAGCGATCGGACGTTGACCTTGAGGAAGGGTTCCGTCTTCTCCGGCCGCAGCAGCACGACGCGCTCGATACCCTGCACGAGCAGTTCAACGCCGGACTCGGAGCGAGCCATTTTGCGGACAACGGCGCGGGTGCCGATGGTATACAGGTCGTCGAGACCTGGTTCCTCGCGGGCGGAGTCGCGCTGGGCGACGACGACAAACGTCTTCTCCTCGCTGGCAAGTGCATCCTCGACGGCGGCGACGGACGAGGTCCGGCCGACGGTCAACGGCAAGAACAGGCCAGGGAAGAGGATCGTCTCTCGCAGGGGCAGGACGGGTAGCGCGACCACTGGAGTTTCAAGTTCGTTCATCGTTTGTCTCCGTCCGAATGTTAATGTGCAGCATGCCATCTCGGTAATCGGTGGCGATGCTGCTTTGTTTCAGGTCCCAGGGCAGCTCGAAGCCACGGGCGAAGTGGCTGTAGGCGATCTCCATGTGATAGCAAGAACTGGACAGCGTCCGGCTCGTATCGCGTCGCTGGCCGCTGACGAGGAGGCGCTGGCCGCACACCTCGATGCGAAGGTCCTCCGGGCGGACTCCCGCAAGATCGAGCTTGAGAAGCCAGCCGTCTTCCGTGCGATAGACGTCAGCCGGCGGACACCACTCGGCAGGCTGGCACTCGGCCAACGCCGGCACGAAAAGCGATTGCATGAATCGGATCAAGTCGCGGGACATGGTTCAAAGTCCCCTTAGCCAGGGGCGACGGCGAATGTGTGATAATACTGGAAGCAAGTGCAGTGCCGAAATCGAGTTGTCGAGGAGTGGACAACACAAGCGCAAGTAAATCAGCAAGTTACGAAAAACGTACTGTTGGCTGTATTTCCCGGCACAGTTCAGCGGTTGTCTGTTTTGGCAGTTCATACTGTCAGAACAGACGCTTGCCCTGCGAAAAGGTATTCCGATGATCGACAACAACGATCTCAACTGGAGTTGACGCGGGGGGTTGAGATGCCGGCAGCCGAGCGGTTACGGGTGCTGGCGATCGCGCTCGAACATCGCACGTTCGAGCACAAACTCGATGAACCGGAATTGCTGCGGCGGACGCGAGTGCAGGTGACGCGATTGGGGCTTCAGAATCGCCACCAAGGATTGTTCGAGGAGTAAGAAGCACCTTCTTGCCACTTGCGGCTTAGCGGCCAAGACCGCTAAGCCGCAAGCGGCAAGAAGGGCTTT
The DNA here is from genome assembly GCA_038240465.1 of Gemmatales bacterium. Classification (GTDB taxonomy): domain Bacteria; phylum Planctomycetota; class Planctomycetia; order Gemmatales; family Gemmataceae; genus JBBRIK01. Next base: position 2,357 of record JBBSDR010000516.1, on the reverse strand, counting down.
CTTACCGCGGGCGCCGGTCTTCTGGTTCGCGGCGTTCCGGCGCCGGCGCTGCTTTCGGAGCGACGGTCAGCCATTTCATGGAGAGATCCATCGCCTGACCGACGACCGCCTTCAGGCCCGGCCAGGTTCCCTCCTCAAGGATGCGACCCTCTTTGCGCGTGACACGAATGACGAAAAGCTCTTCCTTTTCGAGCATCTGTGTCAGTTCCTTCGGCAGTTTGACGCTTTCCTCGGTGCGTTCCTGCCTTGTGGCCCTTTCGGGCGGGGCTTGCGGCTTCTCCCGAGGCGCCGGCGGAGCGGTTCGCTCTCGCTTTTCCTCTCCGCTGAACATGGGTACCCATCCGCTGACAGCCAACGTCACCGGCTTCATCGCCATGAAGTAGACAGTCCCCTCCAGTTCCTTGCTTCGGGCCGCAACTTTCTCGTCGGACAACCAGCCCTTTTTCTTCTCGCCGTTGTTCATTGCCTGGGCCACCGGCATCGGATAGGCCCCCAGCACGATCGTTCGGCCGGATCGACCGTAGTGCAACCCCATCGACTCGGAAGCCGGCAGCATGTGAATCGTCTGGCCGGCCACCTTTTTTGTCTCCGCTTTCACGTCAGCATTGCGCGTGATTGCCCCATAGACCTTCGGCAGCACCTTCTCCAGCAGGGCAGTGGCTGCTTCCTCGTCGTTCGCCTGCAAGACCACAACGCCTGGGACTTCCAGGTGGGCATGCACGCGGCGGAAGTTCTCGCCCTTTTCTTCGACTCGCTTCATCGGCGCCTTGAGCGGGTCGCCCAGCGCGAAGGCGAAACTGCTGATCTTGCCGAAAACGTCCTTGCCGAAGTCGATTCCGATGGCCTTCTCCACCTTGTCGATTTCCTCGCTCGGGACCATCCCATGACCGGACAACTTCGCGATGCCGTCAAGAAGCTTGACGATCTCCGCCCAGCGCTCGGCCCCTCCCGCGTTCGACATGGCAGTGACAAGCACCGTGTCCGCGGGAGTGAAGTGCAGCAGATCCTTCTTGACCGGCTCAGTGGGAAGCAGATTCAACACGGGGCTTTTTTCTTTCGGATCGAGCAGGACCAGTTCGCGGTAGCGGAACGTCCCCTTCTCGAGACTCATCGAATAGGCAACCGCGCGGAAGGCCTTCACACCGAGGAGATCTTTCATCGCTGCCAGCGCTGGCATCGGCGCGCCCCGCTCCTCCTTGCCAAGGTGTGCCAAGCCCTTCTCAAGGGCATCCAGGGCCGCGGGCAGGTTCACATACGCGAAGGGTCCGGGCTGTCCGCCGATCTCCTTGCTGGTCTCCTGATAGCCCTTGGAGTCTGCCAGCGAGTCGCCCTTGACCGTGCCCGTTGCCCGGCCGATGACGTCCTTGACGGCGTCGGGTGTGCCGATGAGCAGGACGCCGGGCAACATGGCGAACGCCGGCTCATGGGATACTCGCTCCGCCTTGCGCTCCCCCCGATCCTCGCGCTCCTCCGGCCGGGTGCGCTCCTCGCGTGGGGCCGGCCGCTCGGCAGGCCGGGTGGCGGCGTGCTGCATCTGCTGATAGATCTTCACCCCCTTGACCTCGCCGATCTGTTTGACTCCCTCGACTGTCAAGAAGGCGCGCATGAGGAAGGCCGGTCCATTGCTCTCGCCCGGTAGAATCATCACGACCCCCTGCGGCTGGCCGTCCTTGACGCCGGTGAGCGCGACGGCTGCTCCCTGTACCCGCCCCGCTTCCCGGATCATCTCCGGGGAAAAGAGCAGGCCCATGGCGCCCATTCTCCCGGCGTCGCCACGGGGTGGCTGGCCCTTCGGACCCCACAGTTTGACGAGCGAGTCGGGAACGTTGCCGAGTGCCGTGTCCTCGAAGAGGTCAGCGATCTCCTTGAGGAGCATGCCGGGCTGACGCAGTTCCGCATAGGCCAGCGTTTCTGCCGGGAGCAGTGCGGCCGGGTCCTTGATCGGCTGCTCGGCTCCTGCCGGCACAGCGAAGAACAGACATAGAGTTGCCGCCGTGATGATTAGTGTGCGTGGTCGCATACGAATACCTCCCTGCTCTGATGGGTGCGATCCAACGGAGGATCGTTTGAACGCGCCGACAGTGACGACGTGATTCGCGAACAGCGAACGGAGTCAGTATACGCAGCAGGCCGCGGGAGAGCGCTGAAGAGACGATCCGGATAGTGGGAGAGCGCGGTTTCTGCCGGCCCTGAGCGCGCGGATACCTCGCGAAGGCTGTGAGAATTGCTGGCGACGCGGGAGTATTACTGCTACATTCGTTGGCCAAGAGCCGCTTGTGGCCCTCGCGAGCGGCGATTTTCTCCTGGAGATTACCGTGAGCCGTCTGCTGCCGTTTTGCCTGCTGGTGCTGCTGGCC
>JBBSDR010000515.1:0-5616 GCA_038240465.1 Gemmatales bacterium | reverse complement strand
TGGCCCAGGCGAGTGAGACCATTACTGGTCTCACTCGCCCGTCAAATTGCTGCTCGGGCGAGACAGTCAGTTCAGCGGCGGACGAAGGTCTGGATGACGAAGCGATCCTCGTTCGTCTTCATCCACTTCTGGAGGATCTCGCAACGTGCCTGAAGAGTGGGAGCGTTCGTGAAATCGAGTCCTTCGGCTGGCTTGATGCCGAGCATGTTGAACATGCGCCAGGGGGTCAGGCGGAAATCGGCGGCGTCCCGGTTCCAGTCGGACTCGGCCAGCGCTCGCAGGATCAGTTTGCTCGTCGTCGAATCGATCGGAGTGGTCTTGGCGGCGTTGTCGTGAACGCCCGGCCGGAACGTGCGATACTGGCTGATGAGCAGGGCGGCCGTCAGGAAACGATCCTCGGCCTTTCTCGACTTCAGGCTGGCCAGCGGATCGCGGAGCAGTTGGCCCATGCGCTTGAGCTGTTCGACCTGCGTCAGAAACCCCGGATTGTTCGCCCGGTCGATCGGGTAGTCGTAACCATCGGACGACATCGTGTACACCGGTTCCTCGGCATGAGCGTTGAGGAAGAACACGCCCTCGAAGTTCACCGGCACCACCTGATGTTTCATGACCGCCATGCGGAGGTGCGTCAACCGCTCGTCGCCGCGGAGCATGGACTGGACCTTGAGTACCACAACGTCGAACGGCAGCGGCTCCTGTCCGGCCGCGAGCCGCAATCGCAGCGTCCGGTTCTCGACGCTCAGCACCTTGCCGACCAGGACCGTGTCCGACAGCGCCAGCCGGGCCGCCGGGCTGGGCATGCCATAGCCGCAGGCGTTCACCAGCGCCGGGACTACCAGGACCGCCACTCCCGCCAGAATGATTCGCATTGTTCGCATGATTCGTCCTCCCTCGTTTGTGCGTCCCTTTTTGGGCCACTACAACTAGAACGCGAGGACGTCCCACGAGAGGACATGGCGGCAAGTTTCCTGACTTGCCGCCACGCTTCATGGATTTCGCGCAACCCGCAGGCCGACGGGAGTCTGCACACTGTAGCCGATGCCGAGGGTGTTGCGGGCTGCCGAGCGCGTCTGCGTCGGCATGTGGTTCCAGCCGCCGCCCCGGTAGACACGCCCTGGACCCTTCCCGGAGCCGGGCGGATCACTCACCGGCGTGATGTGATAATAGCGTTCGTCGTAGCGATCCCAGCACCATTCCGGGACGTTGCCGTGCATGTCATGAAGGCCCCAGGCGTTCGGCTTCTTCGCGCCGACGGGGTGCGTCCGGTCGCTGGAATTGCCCGCGTGCCAGGCATGAGAATCGAGCGAATGGGCATCATCGCCGGACGCCCAGCGCGTGGTGCTGCCGGCGCGAGCGGCGTATTCCCACTCCGCCTCCAGCGGCAGCCGATAGCCGTTGCCGCCGCGCACCGTGACGGTCTTCTTCTCGATGCGATAATACGGATCAAGCCCATGACGTTCGCTGAGGCGATTGCAGAAGGCGACGGCGTCCTCCCAGCTAACCGACTCGACCGGATGCTTGCGCGTATCCTGTCCCTTGACCGCCTCGCGCGATCGGCCGGCCGGACCGAACTGGCTGGGGTTCTTGCCCATCACTTCCTCGTATTGTTCCTGCGTCACCTCGAATTTGCCGAGAAGGAAGGGCTGCGTGATGCGAATCTCGTGGCGCGGTTTCTCGTCATCCGGGACGTCGCGGTCGCCGTCCAGCGAACCCATCTGGAATCGCCCTGGCTCGATGTCTACCATCTCGATTTGCGGTCTCTTGCCCTCGTCCTTCTCGGCCATCGGCACCGGCTTTGAAGCCGGCGGAGGACTCGCCACGGGAGGCGTCTGCTTCAGAAGGAAGAACAGACCGATGAGAACACTTGCCGCCAGCGCCAGGGCGAGTATCGAGCGGCGCGGCGAGCGCGAACGCCCCGCGCCTGTCTGGATGCGCTCCAGTTCCTTGACAACCCCTGACATCGAGGCAGGACGATCCGCCGGACTTTTCGCCAGCATTCGCTGGAACAGCGAATCCAGAGCCGGCGGGCAATCCGAGCGAGCGGCGCGAAGTGAGGGAACGGGCGACTCTCGATGGGCCAGGAGGGTTGCCAGGACCGAGGCGCCCTCGTGCGGCGGCGCGCCGGTAAGCAGGAAGTGCAGCGTGCAGCCGAGGCTGTAAATGTCGGCCCGAGCGTCGGCCTTGCGCGGATCGAGGGCCTGTTCGGGGGCCATGTAAGCGGCCGTACCCATGACGACCGAGCCACCGGTCAGCGGGTCCACGGACGCGGGACTCTCCGGCATCATCAGCCGCGCCAGTCCCAGGTCGAGGACCTTGAGCGTCCCCGCGTCATCGAGCAGCAGGTTGCCTGGCTTGACGTCACGATGAACGATCCCGGCCGAATGGGCCTGGGCCAGTCCGCGCGCCGCCTGCAGCAGCAAACCGACGGCTTGCTCGATCGGCAGCGGTCCCTTGTCGCGGACGTGCTGGGCGACGCTGCGGCCCGCGACATATTCCATGACCAGAAAGCGCCCGCTGTCGCTGTCGAAGGCATCGTGAGCGGCGACGATGTGCGGATGCGAGAGCCTGGCCAGCACCTCGACCTCGCGCTGGAATCGCGCGGCCGCCTCCGGCTGACGAGACAGGGCGGGGGCGATGGTCTTGATCGCCACGACGCGATTCATCCGCCGATGCCTGGCCTTGAACACCCAACCCATGCCGCCCAGCGCGATCGGTTCGAGCAGTTCATACTCGCCGAGTTGCTGCCCGACGCGGAACCTGTCGTCAATCGTCTCTGCCGGCGTCTGCCAGGCCAGCGCTTTCGCTCCCGCGGCGAGGGGAGCCAGCGCCGGGTCTTCGGCCCGAACAGACGAAAGAGGACGCAGGCAGCGAACCAGCGAAGTCGATCTGCCATCGAGCGTCTCGGCCATGCGCCGGCAGGACGGACACTCCTCCAGGTGATGGTCGATGTCGTCGCTGTCGAGGTCGCCCTGGACGAAGGCCCTCAGTTGATCCGGTCCGGGACACTGACAAACGTCCATCATGGGAAGGTCCTCCGGGGCGAGTGCGCTCAAGCACAAAGAGTAACGCCGGCGCGTCCCACAAGGTTACGCCACCAGCCCCGAGCGCTACCAGCCCCGAGCGCTACCAGCCCCGAGCGCCAGCGAGGGGTACTTGCGAAGAACCCCTTGCTGGCGCTCGGGGCTGATCGAACACTCAGTCCAGCACGTCTCCCAGTTCTTCGCGCAGCCGTTCGAGGACGCGATAGCGGGCCTTGCGCACAGCGGCCGGAGTCATGGCTAGTTCGACAGCGACGTCGCGTGGTTCGCGGTTGTCCATCTGCACCATCCAGAAGGCCCTCCAGGTGCGATCCTCAACCTCGGGACGGATCAGTTCAAGCGCCTGGTGCAGTTGCTGTGTCAGCAAATCATTTTCGGTTGGGTCCGTCACTTCACCCGCGGCGTCCGGCACTTCCATCAGGAGACGCTGGGCATCGCTGCCGCCGCTGGCGACGGGTTGACGCTGCTGGCGACGGAAGTGATCGAGGACCTTGTTGCGGGTGATGGCCCGCAGCCAGCCGCGAAAGCTGTCGCCGGGACGGTCGCGGCGGAACTCGGCGAGGTGTTCGGCGACGGAGCGAAAGACTTCCTGAAAGACGTCGGCGGCGTCCGCGTCCATGAGTCCCGCGCGCCGGCACCAGTGCAGCACCAGCGGCGCGTACAGGTCAACGAGCCGTTCCCAGGCGGCCGGTTGTTTGGCCTGCGCCCGTTGCAGCAGAGTCAGTGACGTCGCCTGTGAATCGTTCATGAACTGAACGTGCGGCTGATGAGTTCCTGGACCTGGTCGTGCAGCGCGTTCAACGCCAGCATGGCGTCCGGAGAGCCGCCTCGATCGGGGTGATATTTCATCGCCAGGGTGCGATACAACATGCGGATGTTGCCGGCCAGCGATTGCCCCATGGGCGAGACGTTGCGGACCGGTGCGGCTTCCGCTACGTCCTTGGCAGGGGCCGCCTTCTTTTTCTTTTCCGGGGGCGGAGGGGGAGGCGGCTCGTTCGCCGACGCCGGCACGTCATCGCGCCGGCCCAGTTCATGCAGGACCTCCTTGCGCAGGGCCGCATCAAGCTCGTCATTCTCGTCGCGCAGCCAGACGAGATATTCTGTCGGAATGGATTGCAAACGCTTACCGCGATGCTTGCCGAACGGCATTTTGGCGCTGGACATGGGTACTCTCTCTGAGCGATCGCGAAAAGTAGCTCGCCGGTACGGGGGTCCTCGTCCTTCATACTGAAGGGCGACGGCGACGAAAGCAAGCAAGGAGCGAAAAAAGATGCACTGCGCGGGCTTGAAACAAGGCGTTCGTTGCTGCCGCGCCTTGCGGCATTCTCGCCGACCGCTTACGATGAAACAAAGTCATCCCGAACAGGAACGCAACATGACCGCACGCAAGGCCAGTCCACCGCGAAAGCTCGCGGAAGTCGAGGAGGAGTTCGTCGGCCTGTGGCGGCAGACGAGTACGCTCTGGGGCATCAGCCCAACCATGGCCGAGATTCACGGCCTGCTCTTTCTCACCGGCGACGCCCTGGCCAGCGACGACATCATGGATCGTCTCGGCATCTCGCGCGGCAACGCCAGCATGAACCTGCGCCAGTTGCTCGAATGGGGCCTGGTTCGACTCGTCCACAAGCGCGGCGACCGGCGCGACTATTATGAGACGCAGCACGACGTCTGGGAGATGTTCACCACTGTCGCCGCCCAGCGCAAGCGGCGCGAGATCGAACCCATCCTCAACACACTGCGCCACTGTCAGGAACGGCTCACGCCGCAAGCGCTCGGCGCCGAGGCAGACGATCCCGTGGCCCTGGATCGGCGGCGGCGCGTCGGCGAGTTACTCTCGATTCTCAGCCTGATCGACAGCCTGGCCCAGCGTTTCTTCGAGAGCCAGCGCGGCCTGCGCACGGCCGTTGACCTCCTCGCGGCCAAGGACGAGTAAACCGTGCCGGACGCTCTCTTCGACGATCAGCCGGACCGATGGAGCAGCGCCGCCCAGCGCTACGAGCAGGAGTTCGTCAATCCCGATCAGCCCGGCCTGCGCAATCCTGTCCGTCCCGCTCTGGCCCGTCTCGCCGCCGCCGGCTGCACGACGGTCGCCGATCTGGGCTGTGGGACCGGACCACTGCTGCCCTTCCTCGCCAGCCATTTCAAGCAGGTTATCGCCATCGATTTCGCCGAGGGCATGCTGGCGCGGGCGCGCGAACGCTGTCAGGCCCTCGCCAACGTCCGCTTCGTCCAGCAATCGCTGACGGACCTTTCCGCGCTGCCTGGCCCGATCGATGTGGCCGTCGCGGTCAACAGCATGATCATGCCCGAGTTGGACGATCTGAATCGCTGTCTCGGCGCGGTGCATCGGCTGCTTCGGCCCGGCGGGACTTTCCTCGGCATCGTCCCCTCGATGGACGGTGTGCATTACATGACGATGCTGTTTCTGGATCGGGCAAGGCAGACGGGGATGCCGCAGTCCGCGGCGCGAAAGAATGCCGCTCTGCATGCGGAACACGAGTTGTTCGACCTGGCCTTTGGCGAGTTCCGTTATCGTGGACTCGTGCAGCACTTCTGGCAGCCGTTCGAGGTATCGTAT
>JBBSDR010000514.1:0-5621 GCA_038240465.1 Gemmatales bacterium | reverse complement strand
CCCGATGCCCGGCTCGAAGTCCAGCCACGCCTTGCACACCGCGGCCCCTCGGCCGTAATCCTGTTTCTTGACCAGCGCCAGGACAAGGAACGAGGCCACGACTCCCGACCAAGGCTCCTCGACGCGAGCTTTCTCGAAGAATGCCACGGCTCGATCAAAGTCGTTGCGCTGGAAGTGAATTTGGCCTGCCGTGAACAGGGCTTGGGGGTTGCGCGGCTCCAGCGTCAGGATGTTCTCGGCCACTTCGAGGACGCGCTCGGACAAACTCATCATCAGCAGGCAATCGCTCAGGGTTTCGAGCATCGGCACATCGTCCGGCGCTTGCGTGCGTGCCCGTTCCAGCAGCACCAGGGCGTGCGGCAGCGCCGGCTTGAAGGCAGCTTGCTTGCCCTGGGCCGCTCGGACCAGGGCCATCCCCAGGTCGCGCTCGGCGTCGTCCTCCCCGCGGCGGTCTTTGTGGAAGTTCTCCAGCGGGATCGAAGGCAGACCGGCAGTCCCGGGGAAGCCAGCGCGCGGCTCCTTGCGCGGAAGCCGCAGAATCCGATGATCGGTGACGGCCGTGTGGGCGATGTCGGTCTCGTCCAATCGCTTCATGTGACAGCCAATGCAACTGTCCTCCTTGCTCTGCTTCAATCGCTCCACGCGATCCAAACTGCAAGGATGTTGCGTCTCGTGACAGGCGAGACATTTCCGGCGGTGGTGCGGCACGCGCTTTTCCGGCAGCAGGGGTTCGTGCGGATCGTGACAGGTCGCGCAGCCCATCCGGCCCGCACTCTTCGTGAAGCATTTGCTCTCGGCCAACTGTTCGACGTGGCCAACCGCGCGCTGCTTGACATGGACGTCGGCCGTCGCCGTGTACACCGACCAGAACTCGGGCAGCGGCAGACCGGGCCGATAGTCGAAAATGCCCCGTCCCCGACGCGGCACCTTGACCTCTCCCGAGAGGTGGCACTGGTGGCAAACGTCCTCGCGCAACTCCGCCGACAGATGCCTGGGATTAACAATCGTGTAATCCGGCCGCTTCCTGACCGCCACATTTCGGTTGCGTTCCTCGACATGCAGTGACGCTGGCCCGTGGCAGCGCTCGCAACTGATCGCGGGACTGGTGAAGATCGGTTCCTCGTAACGATATCGCGACTGATCGATGGGCCTGGCGCCGCCGGAATGGCAGAAGAGACACTCCGGCGTCACTGGCCGCAGGTGCCCGCTCGTAAAGCCCGGCGACAGGTCCCAGAGGCCCTTCTGCGTGAACCAACTGATGGGAGTCTGCATGAGGAAACCATCGCGAGTTGTGAAGAACGAATGGCCGCGATGCCCCGAACCGATGACGAAATCGATTGGACTCTTGCTCGTGGTGACAACCTTGCCGTCTCCGTCCAGGTGGTCCTGCTTGTGCCAGACACGCGGGCCCTCTCGGATGACCTCGACGCGACTCTGGAGTTTCTCGAATGGCCTGGCTGGTTCGAGGGGGCGCGATGCGGTCCAGTCGGCCAGTGTCAGGATGGAGCGGCCCATCGCGTGCTGATGGAACTTCTCACACTCCTGAGCATGACAGTCGGCGCAGGCGGCATCGCCGATATAGCGAACGTCCGGATGAATGTTGCGAAAGGGACCGCTATAGGTCCGTCGCGGATCGGCAGGAGGAACCGGACGGTCGGGGCGGACCGGACGCCAGAACAGGTAAAAGGCCCCCGCCAGCAGGCCGCTCGCCAGGAACAGGCCAAGCAGGAGTGGAAGAGTCGCGCGTCCCCGGCGTGGGACGGCAAGGGAGGTCATGGTCCTCTCCGTGTGCGAGATCGGGCAGGGTCCATTCTACGGCGTTGTCGAAGGCGTTCTGATGAAGAGCGGCGATGCTGGAGAATCAGCGAAGCCGATAGGCGTTGACACCACTTCCGCGAACGGACTATAACACTTCCTCCTGATACCGCAGTCTGTCACGAACCCGCAGTCGAGGTAGCCCCTTGGCCCCTCGCACCGAGTACTTGCTGAACCTGGTCAGCGGCCGACAACGAGGTGTCACCGCGGGGTTGCTTCGCCTGGGACTCCGCCTCGCCAGCGTCCCCTATGGCTGGGCGGCCAGCGTGCGGAATCACCTCTTCGACCGCGGCTGGAAGCGGCGAGAGAAGGTAGCCGTGCCTGTCGTCAGCGTCGGCAACCTGACTGTCGGCGGCACCGGCAAGACGCCCTGCGTCGAGTATGTCGCGCGGTTTTATCGCCAGATGGACTTGAGCGTCGCCATCCTCAGCCGCGGATACGGCGCCGAACACGGACCCAACGACGAGGCCCTCGTGCTGGAAGAGAACCTGCCCGACGTGCCGCACTTGCAGGGAGCCGACCGCGTGGCCCTCGCCCGCACTGCCGTCGAGGAGTTGGAGAGCGAGGTCCTCGTCCTCGACGACGGTTTCCAGCATCGCCGGCTGGCACGCGACCTCGATATCGTCCTGATCGACGCGACCAATCCCTGGGGGCATGGCTATCTCTTGCCGCGCGGTCTCCTGCGAGAATCGCCTCGGAGCTTGAAACGCGCCGGCGTGGTCGTGCTGACCCGCTGCGACCAGGCTGGCGGCGACGAGGTGAAGAGAATTCGAGCGCGTGTCGCGCAACTGGCGCATCGAGCCATCGTGGTCGAGACGACGCATCGGCCTATCGGGCTGTTCAACGGCAAACGCGAGGCGGCGCTCGATGAAATGACGGGCAAGTCCGTCGCGGCCTTTTGCGGTCTCGGCAATCCTGGGGCGTTCCGCAGGACGCTGACGGACCTGGGCGCGAACGTGTGCGACTTTCGCACTTATCCGGACCATCATCCCTATTCGCGCGACGACGTCGAGGAACTGCGCCGCTGGGCGCGCGGACAGCCGGCCGATGCACTCGTGCTGACGACACAAAAGGACCTGGTGAAACTGCGGTTGCCCGACCTGGCGGCGCGGCCCCTGTGGGCGCTGCGGATCGGCTTGCGGAGCGTCTCCCCGGAAGGGATGGACGCCCTTCACGAACAATTGCGGCGTGTGGTGTCTGAGCCGCCGCAAGCGGCCTGATCTCTTTTCGTGGGAGCCTCAAGGATGAGCAAACCCTTCGACCTGAATGGACTCAAGACGTACGACCTCCAGTCGCGTCCCTCGAAAGTGTTCATCGAGGACCTCGGCCAGCCGCTCGAACCGGGCGCGACCGTCGAGGACTGGCTCGACTCCCTGCCGCGCCAGCTCGCCGCCAATGACCTCCGCCGCGTGCGCGACATTCTCGTCAAGGCTCACGACGATGGCCGAACCGTCGTCGCCGCCCTGGGCGGACACGTCATCAAGACCGGCTGCGGCCCCTACCTGATCGACTGGGTCCAGCGCGGCCTGCTCAAGGCCATCGTCATGAACGGGGCCGCCGCCATTCACGATCTCGAGTTGGCCATTGCTGGCAAGACCAGTGAAGACGTCGCCAGGAGCCTGCCGCTGGGCGAGTTCGGCTTTGCCCGCGACACGGCCGACGCCTACGCTGTCGCGGCACAGGCCGGCAGCCAGGACGGACGCGGACTCGGCTGGGGACTCGGCAGGCATCTCGATCAACTCGATTGCCCGCACGGCGACAGCAGCCTGCTGCTGGCCGCCTATCGCGCAGGCATTCCTTGCACCGTCCACGTCGCCCTCGGGGCCGACATCGTCCACATGCACCCGCACGTCTCCGGCGCCGCGCTCGGCGAGGCATCGCTCATCGACTTCCGCAACGTCTGCACGGTCGTCTCGACGATGGAACGCGGCGTGTGGATGAACCTCGGCTCCGCAGTCCTGCTGCCGGAAGTCTTTCTCAAGGCGGTCAGCGTCGTCCGCAATTTCGGCCATTCGCTCGATGGCCTGGCCACGGTCAACGTCGATAAGCAGGTGCAGTATCGCAGCGCGGTCAACGTCCTCGATCGTCCCGCCGCGGTCGGCATTCAGTTGACGGGGCATCACGAGGTGCTGATTCCCCTGCTGCACGCGGCGCTCGCCGGCCGTCTGGCAACCGCTGTCCACAAGACGTCCCTCGCGGCCTAGGTATCTCTTGCCGCTTGCGGCTTAGCGGATGAACCCGCTAAGCCGCAAGCGGCAAGAAAGTCGGTGATCAGCGGAGAAACACACGATGAACGGTGACCTCATCGAGTTGGTGCAAAACCTGGGACAGCCGCGCGTCCTGGTCGTCGGCGACGTCATGCTCGACCGCTACATCTGGGGCGATGCCGCACGCATCAGCCAGGAAGCGCCCGTGCTGCTGCTGCAAGCCGACCGGCGCGAGGAACGACTCGGCGGCGCCAGCAGCGTCGCGACCATGCTCCGCGCCCTCGGCGCGCGCGTTTCGCTCGCCGGCGTCGTCGGCGATGACCGCGACGGCGTCCACATTTCCCGGATCATGACCGACCTCGGCATCGATCATGAGGCGGTCCTGACCGACAAGGACAGGCTCAGCACGGTCAAGGAACGCTACATCGGCCGGGCCCAGTCGCGGCATCCGCAGCAGATCGTCCGCGTCGATTACGAGACGCGCGATTCCATCGGCGCTGCCCTTCAACGCGAGTTGATGGGCATCCTCGAAGAGAAGCTCAAGAAGGCCGACGTCGTCCTCGTCAGCGATTACGACAAGGGCGTTTGCTCCTCCGGCATGATGACGATGCTGATCGAGGCGGCCCGGCGTCAGGGCGTTCGCGTCGTCGCCGATCCCATTCGCGGCCACGACTATCGCAAGTATCACGGCTGCTCCGCGATCACGCCGAATCGCCTCGAAGCGGGCCTGGCGACGCATCAGGTCCTGCACACGGTCGAGGACGCCATGCAGGCCGCCGTCCAGTTGCGCGAGATGCTCGATCTCGAAGCGGGCCTCGTCACTCTCGACAAGGAAGGCATGGTGATGTGCCATGTTGATGGCCGGCAGCAGCACTTTCCAACGCGGCCGCGCCAGGTCTACGACATCACCGGGGCGGGCGACATGGTGATGGCGGTCCTCGGCATGGCGCTCGCGGCCGGCGCGGACTACGATGCGGCGATTCGCCTGGCCAACATTGCCGGCGGTCTGGAGGTCGAGAAGGTCGGCGTTGCCACCGTCACACGCGATGAGATACTCCGCGATCTGTTCGCCAGCGGCCCGGTCATGCACGGCGGACAGGGGGCCGGTCTCGAGAAGCTGTTCGAGCGCCAGACGCTGGTGTATGAGATCGACTGCCGCCGCCGGCTCGGTCAGCGCGTCGCTTTCACCAATGGCTGCTTCGACGTCCTTCACGCCGGCCATGTGCAGTATCTGCGCGAGGCGCGCAGCCAGGCGGACTTGCTCGTCGTCGGCCTGAACAGCGATTCCAGTGTGCGAACACTCAAGGGCACCGAGCGGCCCATCAACGATGTCCACTCGCGGGCCGCGGTCCTCAACGCTCTGGCGGCGGTCGATTATGTCACGGTGTTTGATGAAGTGACGCCGTTCGACGTGATTCGCCATCTGCGGCCCGACGTCCTCGTCAAGGGAGCGGACTATCATCGCGACGAGGTCGTCGGAGCGGACTTCGTCGAGTCTTACGGCGGACGCGTTCATCTGGCCTCGTTGCGTGAGGGCTACTCGACGACGGGGATCCTGAAACTCCTTGGCGCCGCCTAGTGGTTAGCCGCGACGCGAGT
>JBBSDR010000513.1:0-5624 GCA_038240465.1 Gemmatales bacterium | reverse complement strand
CCGGTCGCTTACGCTCTCGGCTCGCCAATCCAGCACAGTAGAACTATTGTCTCTTCTCGTACACCACTTTGCCACCAACAATTGTCCACAACACTTCCGCCTCGCCGATGTGGTCCTGCTCCTTGGGATCGAGAATGTCGCGCGACAGCACGACCAGGTCGGCGAGCTTGCCGGACTCGATGCTGCCGCGATCCTTCTCCTCGAAAGCCGCATACGCCGAGGTCAGCGTGAAGCACTCGATGGCCTCCGTGATCGTGATCTTCTGCGCCGGAAACCACCCCTTGGGATGCTTGCCGTCAAGGGTGCGGCGGTTCACTGCGGCGTCGAGTCCCAGCAGCGGATTGAGCGGCGCCACCGGCCAGTCGCTGCCGAACGCCACCTTCACGCTGGCGTCCAGAAGCGCGCGATTGGCATACGACGAGGCGCAGCGTTTGGCGCCGATGCGGCCCTCCGCCCAGCGGCCATCGTCGATGATGTGGTACGGCTGCATCGACGCTGTCACACCCAGGTCGGCGAATCGCTTGTACTCCTGCGGACGTAAAATCTGCGCGTGTTCGATGCGAAAGCGCCGATCGCGCGGGCCGTTCTGTTTCGCCGCCTCGGCGAAGATGTCGAGCAATTCGGCGTTGGCGCTGTCGCCGATGGCGTGGACGGCGACGTTGAGGCCAGCCCGGTCGGCGCCCAGGATCTGCTCGCGCAATTTCGTCAGCGGCGTGACGAAGATGCCGGTGGTGTCCGGCTTGTGCAGGTATGGCTCAAACATTCGCGCCGTGCTCGAACCCAGGCTGCCATCGACGAAACCTTTCAGGCCGCCGATGCGGACCCAGTCACCGCCGTGTCCCGTCTCGACGCCGAGTTCCGCCAGCTCGGCCCACGAACCCAGGGACCAACGCAGGTCGATCCGCAGCGTCAACTGGCCCGACTTCGCCATCTGCTGGTAGAGCCGAAAGACTCGACGGTGCGTCTCTCCGCCGCTGCCGGCCATGTCCTGCACACTTGTGACGCCAAAGCGGCGCGCCTCGGCGAGAGAGGCCCGGATCGCCTCGGCAATCTCATCCGAAGACAGGTCAGGGATGAGATGAGAGACAAGCCACATGGCATTGTTGCGCAGGACACCGCTCGGCTCCTTGCTGCCGGGCCGGCGGTCGATGATGCCGCCGGACGGGTCGGCTGAATCAGCGTCGATACCGGCCAGCTTCAGGGCGCGGCTGTTGACAACGCCCATGTGGCCATCGTAGCGCGACAAAAAGACCGGACGATCGGGGACGTACTTGTCGATCATTTTCGCTGTCGGCAGTTCGCCCTTGAAGGTGCGATCGTGGTCCCAGTCGCCGCCAAGCAGCCAGCGGTCTCGCGGCAACTTGCGATCGAACTCGCGCAGCCGGCGGCCGAACTCCTCCTCGTCCTTCGCGTCCTTCAGTGCGACCCGCGACAGACCCAGGCCGGAACTGAGCAGGTGGACGTGACTGTCGTAGAAGCCCGGCACGACCCGGCGGCCCTTCAGATCGAGGACGCGCGTCTTCGGACCGATCAGCTTGCGCGCCTCGGCGGAGGAGCCGGCGAAGAGGATGCGGTCGCGCCAGATGGCGACGGCCTCCGCCTCGGGTTGTTTGCTGTTGACGGTCCAGACCTTGCCGTCGAGCAGCACGAGATCGGGAGCGGGTACAGCACCGAGCAGCAGCAAACTGAGGCAGGCAGTCATACTATCCTCCTCGCCGCTTGCGGCCTGGCGGGTGAATTCACCCTCCAAGCCGCAAGCGGCGTCAATCGACGTCCCAGATGATGATGTCGTGAGCGTAACCGGCCGCGGCGGCAGTCAGACCATCAGGAGCGAAAACCACGGCGAGAACGCGACCGAGTTGCCAGTCGAAACGAGAACGAACCTGACCCGTCTCCGCGTCCCAGAGGCGGACGGTCGAGTCCCATCCTCCTGTCGCGATGGAGCGGCCATCCGGAGAATAGGCGACGCTCCACGTTCTGCCCGTGTGATCGAGCAGGGTCATGCGTGCCTGGCCGCTCTCCACGTCCCAGACAGTGACGCCGTTGCCGGACAGCGCGGCGAGCGATCGGCCATCAGGCGAGAAAGCCAGGGCGGTGACACCGCCGGCGTGCTGCAGTTCATGGAGGTTCCCTCCCCCCAGGTCAAAGAGATCAACGATGCCGCTGGCCCAGCCAACGGCAACGATTTCCGCCGGCCCCGGCGAGAAAGCCAGGCTCCAGACAGCCACCGAGGGTCCGTGGCTGAAGGCCGACTCCTTCCCGCCGGACATTTCCCGGATGCGCATCGTCACCGGTGATCCGCGATCCGCTCCCGAGGCCAGCAGGCGGCCTTCCGGGCCGAACGTCACGGCGTTGATCGACGACTCGAAGCGGGGAAAGGCGTTGAGCATCCTTCGGTCAACCAGGTTCCAGAAGCGCACCCGTTTATCGTGTCCGCCGGAAGCGAGACGGCTTCCATCCGGGTGAAGGCTCAGTGTCAGGATCGAATCGGTGTGTCCCGTGAGACGCCCGATCTCGCGCCCTGTCTGCACGTTCCACAGTCGGATTGTTGTGTCATCGCCGGCGGAGATGAGCGTCCTGCCGTCCGGCGTGAAGGCCAGTGCCTGGACCGAGTTCGTGTGTCCTTTCAGGATCAACATACGAACGGTTCACTCCAGGGCCGTACACATACCGGCGGAATCGACCGGTACGGAATCGTACCGCCCTCACACGAGAGCGACAAGGGACAATCTCAACCAGCCCCGAGCGCGAGCGAGGGTTTTTACGAAGCACCCCGCGCTTGCGCTTGGGGCTGGTATTGCAGACTGCATTCCGGTCTCGGCGACATTCCGGTAGAATACAGCGGACCTGGCACACGCCGGGCTTTCTCGTGTCCCGGATGCCGATCATGGACAGCATTGGCCATCGTGCCCTGACGAGTCAACTGGCCGACGACCTCGGCTGGCTGGAGGAACACAGCCGCTCCCAGGGTATCGGCACCGCCCAGCAGCTCAGCAGCGCCGAACGTGCCTTCCAGGCCAGCGAACTGCGCCTGGCCGCCGCTGTGGTCCGCAACGTCCTCGGTCCTTATCTCGATGGCCAGACGGCAGCGCCCCTGCACATCGCTGTCGTCGGCGGCGCCGGGACCGGCAAGAGTACCATCGCCAACCTGCTCAGCGGCGCCCAGGCGGCGGAAGCGAATCCGCAGGCCGGCTTCACCCGGCATCCCATCGTCTACACCAGCCAGAGCAGCCCCCTCAACTGGTCCGCCTATCTCGGCTTCCTCGGCCCGCTCCAGCGCGCACCCCAGGAAAGCCCCGCGAGCCTCGATGCCGACGTCTACCAGGTGCGGCGCGTGCCAGCCGATCCGACGAGCTTCGATCTGCTCAAGGACTTCGTCGTCTGGGACTGTCCCGACATGACCACCTGGGCCGCGGCCGGCACCGAGAAGGAAGGCGTTCGCTCTCCCGGCTACATCACGCGCCTGCTCGAAGTCTCCGCCCTGGCCGACGTCCTTGTCTATGTCGCTTCCGACGAACGCTACAACGACGAGGTGCCGACGCAGTTCCTTCGCCTGCTGCTGACTACCGGCAAGCCCGTCGTTGTCTGCCTGACGAAGATGCGCGAAGCGGACGCCCAGGCACTCATCGATCACTTCAAGAAGGAAGTGGTCCGCGCGCTGCCGGCCGGCGTCGTCGGTTGCCTGACCATTCCCTTCCTGTCGCCTGAGCAACTTGAAGACCCGGCCCGCCGCGCCAGCCAGTATCGCATCCCGCTCATCAACCAGGTCGCGGTCCTCGGCGGCGATGCGCCGGCCGCGCGACGGCGAACGGTCCTGTACGCCCTGCGCTATCTGATCGTGTCGCAAGAACGGCTCATGGCCGTCGCGCGCCATGACGTCGAGGCGCTGCAGCACTGGCGGGTTGCGGTGCAGAATGGCCAGGTCGAGTTCGATCTGCGCTATCGCCATGAATACCTGACCACCGAGAAGTATCGCGGCTTCGACGACGCCCTCGTTCGGCTGATGAACCTGCTCGAACTGCCGGGCATCGGTAAGGTTCTCAGCGGCACGCTCTGGGTGCTGCGGACTCCCTATCGCCTGGTGCGCGGCCTACTCAGCAAGGCGATGCGGCGGCCCGACGCGCCGAGCCTGCCGGAGTATCCAATCCTCGAAGACGCAGTCGGCGGGTGGATCGATGGACTGCGGCGCGAGGCAGCCCGGCAATCGGGAGCGCATCCTCTATGGAACCACATTGCTCAGGGCTTCGTGAATGGCGGGCTGGCGGAACTGATCAAGGAGCGTTTTCAGCAGGGGTTTCGCGGCTTTCAGATGGCGCTGGCCGACGAGACCGACCGCACGGCCCGCGCCATCTACGAGCAGCTGGAGAAGAACCCGGCCGTGCTGAACACGCTGCGGAGCGGCAAGTTCGCTCTCGACGTTGCCTCGGTCAGCGGCGTCATCATCACGGGCGGCATCGGCTTGCACGACCTGATCCTCGTCCCCCTGGCCGCCTCGCTGACGCATCAACTGGTCGAACTGATGGGCAAGTCCTACGTCGATGCCCAGCGCGAGACGACCCGACAGCGGCAGGGGGTACTGATGAGCCAGTACATCTCGGCGCCGCTGGCGGAGTGGCTGGCGCAGTGGCCGGCGACGGGAGGTTCGGCCTTCGAGCGCTTGCAGCTCGCCCTGCGCCGCATTCCGGAAGCCGTCCGCCAGTTGCAGCATGCCGTTGAAGCGAAAGGATGAAGTGCATGTCGCCGGAGAACGCCACGGCTGATCCCCCGAAGGAACGCGAAACCGAAGCGGTGTTGCGCACCCTGGCGCCGGCCCTGCGCGCCCTGGAGAAGAACCTCCGCTCCTGGCTCGATGGGCCGCACACCTATCCTCTCACGACCCTCACGCGCGCTGCCCTTGAAGGTCTATCGGTCGATCTGCGGCGGCGAGCCGACGACCTTGACGTCGATCGGCCCCTGCTGGTGATTGTCCTCATGGGCGGCACCGGCGTCGGCAAATCGACCTTGCTCAACGCCCTGGGCGGCGAGTCGGACCTGGCGCAGGCGTCGTTTCAGAGGCCGACGACGCGCGATCCCGTCGTCTACTATCACGAATCGGTTCGGCCGGACCGTCTCGACCCATCCCTGAAGCATTGCCGGCTCGCGCGCCACAATCGGCCGGCCCTGATGCACAAGGTGATCGTCGATACGCCGGACCTCGACAGCAACGACCTGTCCAACCGCGAGAAGCTGGCCCACATCCTGCCCGTGGCCGACGTCGTCCTCTATGTCGGCTCGCAGGAGAAGTATCACGACAAGCTCGGCTGGGAACTCTTCTTGCACCAGCGCAGGCGGCGTGCCTTTGCCTTCGTCCTCAACAAGTGGGATCGCTGTCTGCACGCCTTCACCAGCGGCGTTCGGCCCGACGAGGACCTGATCCGCGATCTCAAGAACGAGGGCTTCGACAATCCGCTGGTGTTCCGCACCTGCGCCCAGAAATGGGTCGATTTCCAGGCGGCCAGCACCGGCAACGGCAAGCCGGACGGTCTGCCCGAGGGCGAGCAGTTCGCCGATCTCGTCCACTGGCTGGAGTTGGGATTGACGCGCCTGGAGATCGAGGCCATCAAGGCGCGCGGCGTCACGCAGTT
>JBBSDR010000512.1:0-5639 GCA_038240465.1 Gemmatales bacterium | reverse complement strand
CTTAGCGGGCGGCCCGCTAAGCCGCAAGCGGCAGAAAGAGGAAAGAGATTCGGGCGTCGGTCCTGAGCCGCCTGGTAACTCGCAATAAACGACGCGGATGACAGCAAAGGAGAAGCCATGTCCGGGCATTCGCACTGGGCAACGATCAAGCACAAGAAGGGGGCGGTGGACGCCAAGCGCGGCAAGCTGTGGAGCAAGCTGAGCCGGGCCATCATCATCGCTGCGCGCAGCGCCGGCGGCGACCCCAACATGAACCTCAAACTGCGCTATGCCATTGACAAGGCGCGCGCGGTCTCCATGCCCAGGGACAATATCGATCGGGCCATCAAGCGCGGCACCGGCGAGATCGAGGGCATCGTCTATGAGGAAATGTCCTACGAGGGCTTCGGTCCGGGCGGCGTCGCGGTGATGGTCGAAGTGCTGACGGATAACCGCAACCGCACGTCCGGCGAAGTGCGGAAGATCTTCGAGCGCGGCGGCGGCAACATGGGTTCGGCCGGCTGCGTCGGCTACCTGTTTGAACGCAAGGGCGTCCTGAGCGTTCCCGCCACAGGCATCGACGAGGACACCCTTCTGGGTCAGGTCCTGGATGCCGGCGCCGAGGACATGAAACGCGCGGGCGAACACTTTGAGATCACCTGCGACCCGGCGTCGTTCAATCAGGTCAAGGAATCGCTGGAGAGCAAGGGCGTGACGTTCGCCCACGCCGAAATCACGCAGTTGCCGAAAATCCACGTCGATGCGGATGTCGAAGCGGGCGTCAAGGTGCTGCGGCTGATGGAAACGATGGACGACCACGACGACGTGCAGAACGTCTACTCGAACCTGAACCTGACCGACGAGATCCTCGCCGCCGCCTCGGCCGAGTGACCCCCGATCCAAGTCCGACGCGCAAGCAAGGGAAAGCAAACCCTTGCTTGCGCGTCGGACTCGTGTCTCCTTTGTCTTCGGCCTGTTCGACATGAGGGGCAACACCTGGGAATGGTGTCTCGACGGCCGGGAGGATAGCTCCTGCACCGAGGCATCCTGTGTCGATCCAGGGGCGCCGCCGGGGAGCAGCTGCATCTGTCGCGGCGGCTCGTGGGCCAGTCCCAACCACTATCTCCGCAGTGCCGATCGAGGCAGTGCTTCCGCCGACACGCGCGATCACTACAACGGTTTCAGTATTGCCTGCGCTGTCTGGTGAATCCCTCCTTGCCAGAACTCCCCCGTTTACTTTTCTTCGCCGGATCGTCACGATAGTATGTAGAAGATCGCCACGCTTGATGCCGCAGCGGTGAGAGGTATCTCCATGTCTCCACGCTTGATTCTCACGATCGCAGCCGGTCTGA
The DNA here is from genome assembly GCA_038240465.1 of Gemmatales bacterium. GTDB lineage: Bacteria > Planctomycetota > Planctomycetia > Gemmatales > Gemmataceae > JBBRIK01. The sequence goes on along the minus strand of JBBSDR010000512.1, from coordinate 4,308 downwards.
TCCTGAGCAGCCTGCCGATTCAGGCACAGCAGACGAAAGACGATCCCAACGACCTCTCGCGCTGGATCAAGCAACTCGGCAGTTCCCGCTTCCGCGAACGAGAGGCCGCCGCGAACAGCCTCAGCAAACAGCGCAGCCCGCAAGCGCTGGCCCACCTGCGCCAGGCGGCGCGCACTGGCGATGCCGACGTTCGCAAGCGCGCCCGGGAAATCCTCGACGCCATCGAACGCCTGCTGGAAACCGAACAGGTGCTGCAGCCGTTCAAGCTCCGGCTCGACTTCAAGGACATTCCCATCGCCGATGCCGTGGCTGACTTCGGCCGCCGCTCGGGACTCAAGCTAGTCCTGGCCGACAACGACAAACAGAAGCTGGCCAATCGCAAGGTGACGGTTTCGACCGGCGAAGTCGGCGTCTGGGAGGCGCTGCGGCAACTGTGCCATGCGGCCGGCCTCAACGAGCGCCCACCCTATCCGGCGACTAAACAGGTCTACGATCACTACGAAGAGTTGAGGGGCGGGCGGCGCATGGTCTGGATGCGACACGGTCCCTATTCGCAACCTGTTGAGGAGAGCATCATCCTCGGCGACGGCGGCGTCGCAAGGCCGCTGTACCTGGCGGGTTCGCTGCGCATCGGCGTACTGCCCCGGCCTCCCCTGGTCGGCCCGCCGGCACGCACTGCAGAGTTGACCCTGGCCGTCGATGTCGAGCCGCGCTATACCTGGGGCCGGCTCGTCTCCATCCGCATTGATGAGGCCATCGACGACAGGGGCCAGAAGCTGGTTCGGCCCGTATTGATAGTCGGCGAATTGCCGCAACAGCAGCCAGCGGATGAGTTGCTCATCCTCTGGAGCAGCGATCTGGACCTGCCGCGAACTTCGTCGCGTGAGGGGACCGTCAAGATGAAGCTCGGCGCCAAGCTTGCCCGGACGATCAAGGAAATGCGCGGCCGGCTCGCCGCCGAGGTCGAGGCGCCCCCCGCGCCGCTAATCACCGTGACCGACGTCCTCAACGCCGGCGGCAAGACTTTCTCCGGGCCGGATGGTTCTCAGCTCCGCATGATCGAGGCGAAACGCGACGAGGCCGGCCAGTACCGGATTCAGGTCGAGGTGAGACTGGCCCCGCCAAAACAACAGCCCTTCGCGGGCAACATCATCTGGCTCAATCCTGGACCCGTGGCGGCCGGCGGCACCACGGACCTGACGGCCGCGGAATTGGAGCAGAGGGGACTGAGCCTGTACGACGCTCAGGGACAGCCATTCCTCCTGGCGACCGCCCACTACAACAACCCCGCCAAACCGCACGATCCGCTCACCTATACCCTCTACTATCAGCCGCGCAAGGACCAGGGCGATCCGGTGCGTTTCCTGCTGACCGGCAAGCGCCACGTCCTGCTCGAGGTGCCGTTCGTCCTCAAGGACGTGCCGTTGCCTTGAGTCTGCCTTTCGTGTGCAGCAGTTGTTTCGCTACTGACCAGCCCCGAGCGCAAGCGAGTGGGTCCCATCGCAAGAACCCCTCGCTCGCGCTCGGGGCTGGTCTGTTTTGAAACCCCTCGTTCCCTTTCGCAGTATAATTCTCTGCATCAAGCGCGAGCCAACTACACCTTCTGGAGTCTCACCATGCGACGACTCTTGCCGCTCCTGGCGCTGGGCCTGCTTGCTCCAGCGCTGCGAGCCGACGAGCCGATAAAGACAGCCCCCGAATCGGTCGAGGTCCCCTATCGCCTCACCATTCCCAAGCACATCCTTGTTCGAGCCAAGATCAACGGCAAAGGGCCGTTCAACTTCATCCTCGATACCGGCGCGCCCGCCCTCTTCCTTGCCACCGACGTTGCCAAAAAGATCGGCATCAAGGAGGACAAGAAGGGCTGGGGCGTCTTTGATCGCTTTGAAATCGAGGGCGGACTGGTCCTCAAGAACGCGACCGGACGCATCGAGACGCCCTTCCAGATCGAGGGCATGAACGGCATGGGACTCGGCGGCGCCGAACTGCATGGCATCATCGGCTACAACATCCTGGCCCAGTTCCGTATCGACGTCGATTTCACGAAAGACAAGATGACCTGGACGCGGCTCGACTGGAAGCCGAAGGCTCCGATGGGACTCGGCCAGAAGGGCGGCGGCCAGGGTGGACTCGAGATCATGGGGCCGATCATGAGGATGCTCGGCTCCTTCCTTGGCCGCAAGGCCGACCCCGACGTCGTCACGCGCGGCTACCTCGGCGTCGAGGTGGCGGACGACGACGGCGTCATGGTCATCAAGAGCGTCCTGCCCAGTGGTCCCGCGGCCGAGGCTGGCCTCAAGGCGGGCGATCGCATCGTCAAGTTTCGCGGCCGGGCCATCTATGGGGCGGACGAGTTCAAGAAGTACAGCGCCCGCGTGGCTGGCGGCGAGAAGGTCGAGACGATCGTCAAGCGCGGCAAGGACGGCCCGGACATGACCATTACCATCAAGGCCGGGGAGGGCTTCTGACATGATGAAGAATCTGCTGCTCATCCTGGCTCTGCTGCTCGTGCCGGCCCTTCGCGCCGACGAACCGAAGGCAAAGCCGGTCGAGAACGCCAAGCCGATCGTCGTTCCGTTCGAGTTGCTGCCATCGGGCCACATGGCCGTCATGGTCAAGGTCAACGGCAAGGGGCCGTATCGGCTGATCTTCGACACCGGCGCTCCGATCACGCTCATAAACAACAAGATCGCCAAGGAGGCCGACCTGCTCAAGGGCGTACCCAGGCCGTTGTTCACCCTGTTCGGCTCGATGGGCGACGTGAAGGTCAAGGAACTGGAAGTCGGCGGCCAGAAGCTGGCCGACAGTGTCGCGATCATTATGGACCATCCGACCGTCGAGGCGATCTCGAAGGCGTTTGGCGGCATCGACGGCATCGTCGGTTTCCCCTTCTTCGCGCGCTTCAAGATGACGCTCGACTACAAGTCCAAGACGCTGACGTTTGTGCCGACCGGCTACGAGCCGCCGGACGTGCTGAAGTCGATGCAGGCGGCGTTGATGGCTTCCGTGGCCGGCGTCGATCCGCTGGTGCTGTCGGCGTCGGCGACGTGGGGACTGACGGTCAACAAGAAGGACAAGGACGAGGAAGCCGGCGTGACGATGACGAAGTTGATGGCGGACGGGCCAGCCGCGAAGGCCGGCATGAAGGAAGGCGATCGTCTGCTGACGCTGGACAGCCGCTGGACCGACAGCGTGACGGACACTTTCCGCGCCGTCGGCGCGATCAAGGCCGGCACACCGACGGTGGCTGTCGTTCAGCGCGACGGCAAGGAAATCAAGCTGACCATCAAGCCCATCGCAGGGCAGTAACCAAGACAAAAAGAATTTGACCACGAATCACACGAATCACACGAATAAGAGGAAGAGGAAGAAGAGAATTGAGGAAGAAAAGAAGCCAAACAAGAATACGCGGCAGCGAGGAGCGTCTTCACGCTGCGCCTCTTCTCTTACTCAATTCTCTTGTTCCTCTTATTCGTGTGATTCGTGTGATTCGTGGTCAAACTCTTCCTGGAGGGTTGTTTCATGTCCCGGCGTCTCGTCGCGTTTGCCCTGTTGTTCGCAGTCCTCATCCTTGCGGTGCGAGGAGCGCCTTCGGCGAAGAAGACCGTCGGCGACTTCTCCCTGACCGATCCGCGCGACGAGAAGACCATCCGCTTCGCCGATCTGAAAGAGAAGAAAGCCGTCGTCGTCGTTTTCCTCGGGACACAATGTCCCATCAATAACGCTTTCCTGCCGGTACTCGCGCGGCTGCACACGAAGTTCGCGCCGCGCGGCGTACAGTTCCTGGGCATCAACTCCAACTCGCAAGACAGCCCCGCGACGGTCGCCGATCACGCGAAGAAGAGCGATCTGCCCTTTCCCGTGCTGAAAGACCCCGGCAACGTCGTCGCCGATCAGTTCGGCGCTGAGCGCACTCCCGAGGTGTTCGTCCTCGATCCGGCAGGACGCATCCTCTATCGCGGCCGCATCGACGATCAGTTTGGCATCGGCTACCAGCGGCCCGGCAAACCGACGCGCGAAGACCTCGCCAGCGCCATTGAGGAAGTGCTGGACGGTAAGGCAGTTTCGGTAGCATCGACTCCCGTCGCCGGTTGCCACATCGGTCGAGTCGCGAAGTTGAGCGATGCCGGCGCCGTCACGTTCTCGAAGCACATTGTCCCCATCTTGCAAAAGAACTGTCAGGAATGTCATCGTCCCGGACAGATTGGGCCGATGGCACTGATGAGTTACAAGGACGCGGTGAACTGGTCAGAGACGATTCGTGAGGTGATCGACGATGGCCGAATGCCGCCGTGGTTCGCCGATCCG
>JBBSDR010000511.1:0-5640 GCA_038240465.1 Gemmatales bacterium | reverse complement strand
CGCACGTTCTCGAAGATCCACGCCCGCTGCTGATCGAGTACCTCGAAGCCAGCCAGGATCGCGTCCATCTTGAGTTCCTCTCCCGCGTCCTGCACGGCCTCCGCAACGATGCAGCGCACGAGTCCGCACAGATCGCCGATGATCTCCTCGGCCTGCTCTCGCCTCATCCCGCGCAGCGCCCCTAACTCGCGAAGGAACTCCTCCAGAGCGAGCTCGTGATACGGTGAAACGAAGATCGCCATCGTTGCTCCTGAAAGAGGAGGCCCCTCCCTGGGCCAGTTGCCTTCCCTGTGGTCACTTCGCCTCGCCGTTCGCCGGCTGGGCCGTCGGGATCACTTCTCTCCGTGACGGCTTTGCTCCTGCCTGGGAGAGCTTCATGCGGAGAAGTTGCATGAGCGATTTCTGGCTCAACGCTCCGCGCGTGATCGTGCCGTCCTCCATCGACAGGATGAGTACCTCCCCTTCCTTGCCCGACAAAGAGCAGACGCCGTTCTGCTCCAGACCGTGAATGGTCACCTTCACCTCCGACATCGCACACCTCACTTTCTCGGGGACAGAATAAACAATCGACCCGCTTGCCTGGCATCACCTCCTCTCGCCTCGCCTGTGTGGCTATGGTCAGCTCTTCTTCAGGGCGTCTTCCAGCTTGTGGCGCAGCGCCCGTTCCTCAGCCGGGACGCGGAGATCCCAGGGCGGATCGCATTTGGTCGCGTTGTAATACAGCAGCAGTTGCCATGCGTCCTCAGGCGAGCCGCCAAGCCGCCGAACAAATCCCACGATCTTCAGGGCAGCGATGAACGCGCTCGTGTGCCCGTTCTGGCCGCTGACGGCGCGCCGGTCGAATCGATCGATGTACAACCTCCCTCGGTAGAGCAAGCGACTTCCCGAGCATTGCTCTTCCACCACGGTCTGGATCCGCCGTTTAACGCGTGTCCGGGTCCATCCCACCTTCGCGACGGGTAGCTGAGAAATTGGGAAGAGCCCTTCCCCAAGCCATTTGTAGGCTCCATCCTCCGTCTGAGAGTTGGGGATCATTTCCAGTCCGCCGTCGGTGCGAATATCGATTGGCTGGCCCTTGATGCGGACCTGGTTCATTACGATTGAGCCCTTTCTCTTGCGGAAACCCAGATGGATGCCGCCGCTCGGTGTGCGCAGCTTGTGCGGGGTATCCCCACACTGACTGATCACGAGATCCGCCTTCGCCGGGTCATCAACGTCAAACACCACCATGCCAGCGGTTACAATCGCTATGTTGTTACGGGTGCCCTGGAACCAGGCCGCCAGCTCTTCCTGCGTGGGCATCTGTGTCTGGAACGGCTTCCACTTGACGCAAGGAATCTTCGTGCCCGGGTGACAGGGGATCGAGACGAAGCCCTTTTCCGCATTGGACAGGGCTATCTCGTAATTGCCGGCGATGTCGGAATGCTGTTTCATGAGTGAGAGAGTAAGAGCGTAGCACGGATCATTCAGCCGACCTGGTTGATACCCATGCAAAAGGTGCAGTGATAGGGATGCTTGTCCACACCGCAGGGACAGGTGAAGTTCGGGAAGTACCGCGCATCCTCCAGCCCGTGATCGCACCGGCACCAGGCAGCGCGAAGCTGGCGACGCGGATCCGGTCGGTTGTCTGCCGATGCCGGTTGCTTCTTGTTCATTGGTGAGTGAAGCAAGGAAAATAAAAAGCACCTCGTGTTATGGGACCACGCCATCCATCGAATAGGCTTCGATCACTTTCTGCAGTTCCTCTGGCGATAGCGGCTCCTCCTCGTACTTAAACCAGTCGGCCCAGTAGAAGAGTCCCCTGGTCCACTCCTTGCATTCGAGATCGTAGGAGAGCTTGAAGCCGTATTCCGGCCCGCCCCAGGCCATCTGGATCGTGTATTCGATGCGCCGCATGAAGCAGAGTGGCTCCAGATGCTCGCGCCCCTCCTCGCGTTTCTCCTCGTTCGTTTCGGCGAGGAAGCCATCAATGTCCTCAAAGACTGCAGTGAAGGAACGGAACAGTTGCTCTCGATCCTTGGATCGTGCCGATGGTGTTCTCTGATTGTTCATCTGTGCGAGGGTGAAGGAGAAGTACGTGACTCCGCAGCGATTTCGGGGAGTACAAGCTGATCGTGCCTCGGCCTGATGACGCCGCGCTCGCGTTTTCGTTTCGCTCTCGCGATGGCCTCGGCGACCGCCGCTGCCGTCGTTGTACCGACGTAGTCCGGCGCGATGGGTGAGGATCGAACGGTCTCGTCCAGAAGTTCCAATGCGAAAAGCAAGTTCAACTTTCGTGCGGTGGATAGGAGTTTCCTCATGGTCGTGATCGGGAAGAAGTAGAAAGATCGTCGCATGTTTCGCAGGTGTTCTGCTCGTAGGGAACGAGCGTTTGGCCGCAGCCCTTGCACGTCCCTTCCGGCGGCGAGAAAGTTGTGTCCTCTGGGTCCAAGGGCTCAATGAACGAGACATGGGAGTCTCCCTCGTCTTCGTCCAACCACCATTCCGAGGATGCCATCGCGATCCCCGCAGCGTCGTTTTCGGTGCGAGCCAGTACGTCCAGGGAGTAGAAGTGCCTCTCGACGAGATTGACGCGGAACCGTTGCAAGGTGCCTTGTGCCGATGTTTTCGCCGGTGTTGTCTCATTGGCGTTGGCCATGATGAAGAATGAGGATGAAAAAAGTAAATCGCCTGCGTGTGCAGGCACTTGTCCCCTCGGCACGGCCCGCAGCGGGTCAAGGAGGAGTTGCCGCAGCAAAGCTCCTTGCACCCGCGTTAAGCGCGGCCGTGGCACTCTTCCGTGCCTGCACTACGCGAACAGCACCATCAGCACGACGAAGAGGACCAGCAGAAACGCGATCCACAGGCGCACGGATTCCCGCATGGGAACCTCCGCGAGGTACGAGTTCGGTGTAAGGGAGTGAGCAGAGCGCCGGAGAAGGCGTCTGCTCGAAAAGAGTTGTCTTCCCAGCAACTGCAGGAGCATTCTTCAGAACGTCTCCGTCAGCCGCTCTGGGAGGCCGGGGGCTCAGGGACCCCCGGACTTTTTAATCAGGCAGGCTGTTCCTTCGACGGATCAGACTCCTGAATCCCCTGGATGTACTCAGCGGAGCGCTGTGCGACCGTGATGAGTTTACCCAGGTCGGAGAGGCCGAAGCTCTTGGAGTACCGGAAAGCGCCGTCACGATCCTTGTACGATCTCTCAAACGAGACCGAAAAGAAAATCGTGGCCTTGCCCTTGTACTGAACTTCGCGCCCCCACACCGATGCCGATACGTCTCCCTCGCGGAAGGTTTCGATCGGCCTGCGCTTCGCGTCTTGCGGAGCGGGAACCACGGCTTCCGTTGCCGCGGGAGAATCTTTCTTCAGTTTCTTCGAGCTTTCCATAGCTGAAGGGGGTAGTGCACCGGAATTACGGTGCCTATCCAACCTCGGCCCGCTCTCTGCACCCTGATGCAGAGAGCGAGAGGCCGAGGTGGCTCCATGAAATCTCTTCAGTGTTTCACTCGTCCGGTGATTCGACACGGCCACATCACTCCTGCGTTTCCTTGCTTTGATCCTGTTGCGACAGCCCGCTCCGAGCGGGCGTGCGGCCGGGTAATCGCAACCAGGACGCGGGGTTCGCCAAGGGGCTTGCCCCTGGCCATCGTGGGTTGGACCGTTCAGGAAGCGACCGCTGCCGACAAAGGAGAGCCGCAGCTCGACTTTCTTTTGATCCCACGATGGCCAGGGGCCGACCCGAGGGAGTGCCCCTGGCGAACCGTCGCAACCACAAGGACTTACGTTCATTCGTCCCGTCCTCCTGCCAGTACCCTGCCGGACCACTCGCGGACCCCGCGCCGGACCCACTCCTTCTGTCACGAAACCTCGCTTTTTACGAGCGATCCAGCCTCCCCCACGCAGGGATACCAGACCTTGCCCGTCAGGAAGGATTCAGGAGTGAGGTCCGGGATCGCGGCAAAACGGTACAACCAGCACGTCGGTTGCTTGCCGAAGGCGGCCTGGAGCGCTTTCCGACGTTTCTCCGACGGCGCGATCACGAGAACGAGCGGCTTCTCCATCATCGCACCAGGGAAGTAACGCGTAATGTGCAGACGATGTTCGACCAGGGCGGTGTAACCACCCGCCTTAAAGTTTGCGACCCTTTCCGCGCTCTTTGTGGTGTCCCTGTCCTGTTCGAGCATGAACACCTTGGAGTGCTGGTCCTTCTGAAGAAGAAACGCGGCGTCGGGTTTACAGACCAGTTTGTCCGTGACCTGGACGTGGAGGACGTAGCGCCCCGCCGCCGCATCGGTCATGTTCTTGTCCCGCTGCGCCCGCTCGCCGTACCACTTGACGACCTCCACGCCCGGCGTCAGGGCCGCCGCCTTGTCCAGCATCAGGTGCGTCCTGGCCACTTCCACGAGGTGGTAGCCGTAGAGGAAATGCGGCGCCGCGGTGTTGAGCAGCAGGTAGGAGTTGTCCTCGCACTCCTGTGCCAGGAACGCCGGCAGGTTCGAGCCAGGGAAGTAGACGGGCGCAGCCATCCCGCCGAGTACGTTCGGGTTCGACCAGCTCATGTTCGTCGCATTCAACAGGTCCAGTCCGCGCAGGATGCCGAGGCGCTTGCGCGTCACGCGGCCTCCCTCATCTTGCGGAAACAATTCCTGGGTGATCATCGAGCGCGTCGGTGTCTCCAGGTGCGCAACGAACTTGAGGATGTCGAAATCGCGCGGAGTGATCTGGCTCATGGCACCGCTCGTTGTAGCAGGAAAAAAGGATTCCCGATCAAGCTGGATACTTGGCTGATCGGGAATAAAAACCCCGTGAGGGGTTTGCTACAACGAGGCAACCGGTTCAGCACGTCGCAGGCACGCGTCTGATTCGGCCGTCTACCCGTGGCACTTCATCTGGAGATGAAGCAATACGAATAGAGTAACAAACCGACTCACCCATCTGTCAAGCCCAGTTTTCTTCCGCCGATCATTTTTTCTTGGGCCGAGAAAGTCCCCGATCAAGTTGCGCTTTACATGGCAGCGCGGGACGATCGATGCATGGCACTCGACAATCCATCCTTGCAGAGCGATGTCTGGGAGCGGCGTGAGGCCCGCCGTCGTCTCCAGGAGCTTGCCTCACGAGAACATCTGGCAACGCGGTGGGAAGCAGAAAAACCGGGAGTCATCCGGACGGCGCTGGCCGAGGCCTACCGCAATGTCCTGGGCATCCACCCCAGCCAGCGCGAAGAATACCGTGACGCACTCGAGCGAATCGCCGAAAGCGGCAGCATGGCGGTCGAGGACCTCATCGAAATACTCCGGCAGCGTTACTCCTCAAACGGCTGCGGCTTTTCCTCCGCCCCCGGCTGAACGGGTTCCGCCGCGCCCTCGTTCAGCCGAATCTGAATCACCGGCCGCAGGATCGCTTCGAGCCTCTGTTCCGCCTCGATCTCGATCGCCCGCGGCGAGACGAAACAATCCTGTTGGAAGTTGCGCTCGATCAGTTCGATCACCGCGTCGAGGGCCTTCGAGTCTTTTTGCAGCAGAGTCTGGACGTCCCAATCGAGCAGGCCCGGCGCGGACCGCTCGACGTCCACGGCGTGGATGCTGGGGTCGTCCACGAGCCGAACCAGGCACTGCCCCGTCATGAGTTGCCGGACAGCCTGCGCGATCAGGACACTCTGCT
>JBBSDR010000510.1:0-5648 GCA_038240465.1 Gemmatales bacterium | reverse complement strand
CTTGATGTCCTCCAGTTGGCCGGCCAGGGCTTTCTCCTCGGCGGCCAGTTCGCTGCGCCGCTTCTTGACGTCGTCCTCGAGCGTCTGGGCCCGGCGGCTGACCTCCAGGGCCAGTTGCTGCTCCAGCATCTTCTTGCCATCATCCGTCTCGAGGTAGCGCCGGGCCGCGGCGCGGCGTTCCATCTGCAAGACTTCGAGGTTGGCGAACAGCGTCCCGAGCCGGCGGCAGCGCTGGCGGATGATGGTCGAGGGCGTCTCGCCGAGATATTCCGGAGCGGTGCGAAAGACGCGGATCAGATCGTCCGACACTTCCGGCATGTCGCGATAGCGGAGATACCACTCGGCCAACTGGGCGTCGGGAATGCGGTCGAACGCCTTGGACGACGTCGCCTTCGCCACTTGGCCGGCCAGCATCGTGAACGGCTGCTCGACGACCTGGTTCAGTTCCTTCTCGGGATGCTCATAGCTGACGAGCTTGATGTCCAGCCGGCGCAGGTCATCGAGGCTGAATTCGTAGAGAATGCCGTCCTTGCCGTAGGGTTCCCAGTGGATGGCGTCGAGCGCATCGGTCCGGCCGCGAACGAGCTGCGTGCGGACAAGCGGGCCATAGATGCGATGCTGGGCGTTGCGGACAAAGAACAGCGGCGTGACGCCCTGAGTGGGGTTGCGAATGATGTTGGACGACGTCAGTGGATCGAAGTTGGTGGAATCGAGCAGGATCGCGACCGGCAGTTCCAGTGCCGAGGCGTCGAGGACCTCCGGCGTGGACATGGCGATGTAGTAGCACTCGCGCAGTGAGGCGTTCTTGTATTTCTTGTTGAGGCCCGGCTTGATCTTGACGAAATCCCAGGCGGTCAGTTCGCCGCGATTGACGAGAAAGATGTAGCCGGGATTGGGGAACTGTTCGATGGGCCGATCGACGATCTCGCCGCGGGTCAGGGAGAAAATCGGATAGGCGTTGCCGACCAGGTTGGCTGACTGGGTGCCGTATCCCGACCACTCGCTGACAACGGCCAAAAACTCTTCCCGCAATGGTTCCATCGTATTTTCGCAAACTAATGCGAAACGCGAGCGAGGCAAAAAATCAAAACCCCTCGCGCGCGCTTCGGCTGAGGACAATGGCGATCGTTACTTGACGGCGGAGGCCAGGATGACCTTCAGCCCCTTGGCCTTGGCCGGTACCCAGGCTATTACGGCGTTCAGGACCGATTGGCGGAACGACTCTGGATCGGGGACGCCGCCGAGCGTCAGCACCACCTTGCCGCCGGAGAGGACTTCGAGAGTGGCGGCGCGGTAAAAAGGGCTGTAGGACGACTCGACGAGGCGGACGTCGTCGATGTCCTCGAGCTTGACTTGCTGTTTCGGTTTCGGCTTCAGGCCGCGCTGGATCATGAGCCGGCGATTGGTCAGCGTGTAGCGCTTGGCCAAAAACGGCAGGACCTTCTTGAAATAGAGCGGCGCGAGGATCAGCCAGGCGAGCGGCGCGAGCAGTTTCGTCTTGATGAGAGCGCGGCCGACCCTGGCGATTCCGGAACTCGCATCGGTGACGGCCGGCCAGACGGTTCGTATTTGTGCCTCGGCGGTTTGCGGCGGTACAAGGCCGGTGACGGCCTGTTTGAGGCCCGGACGCTGGGGAATCTTGGGAGTCGTCGCGCTCATGAAGTCGTGTTCCGATCTCTCTGGGTGCCCACACCTCCCAGCATAGCGAAGCGTCTCGCGGGGACAAGGCATGCACCAGCCCGGAGCGCCAGCGACGGGGGCTTGCGGAAACCCGTCGCTGGCGCTCCGGGCTGGTGGGCATGCACTCTCATGGGGTGGGGGGTTCCGACTTGGGACACCCGCTCGCCATCCAGATCCTGAACCGCTGCCTGTCTTCAGAAGCGAGATGAAAGTACGCCTCCTTGACCTGTTCCAGGGTCATCGGCCGCGGTGTGCTGGGAGGCGGCGTAGCGCTGCTTGAACCGAATTCGGGTGCCGCCCTCTCGCGGGCCGCGCGTTTCTCCTCCTGGACTTCCTGCTCCAGTTTGCTTCTGCGCGAACTCAACTCCAAAAGCTGGTCGATTGATAGCAGACCCTTATTGATGTGCTGGAAGCGGGCCAGGTGTTGCGCCGGTGTTTCGCCGGGCCGCCGTGCCACGGCTGCCGCAATGATCTGGTTTGTTGCCTCGTGCGCGATCTCCTGGCTGGCCTGCTGACGAAACGCCTGGAGTTGTGTCAATTCGGCTGCATCGAGCGGCGACTCAGCCACACTATTGAGCCTGGTCAGCCAGGACGACGCCGTTTCACCGTCGTTCCGATCGAGCACCGATGCCATCGTCTCACGCTCCCTTCCGCTTGCCCTCTTGCCCCGTGCCGGCCTTTACCCCTTGAACCAGTGCCAAATAAGATAGCACCCGCACCCTGTAACAAGGAGTCCGACGAGGAGATGGAAGAGTTGCGCGCCGGGCTTGCCAAAGCGCTCCACATGGGGCTTGACATGCTCGCGCTCGAAATACCAGTTCCCGCCGGTCAGCGATCCGAGGATCGCCGTCAGGCCAGCGCCCACGAAGATGCCGTAGTTCACGAGATAGAGCAGGTCGCGAAGATCGTCCATTCCTCCTTTCTTATGGAAGGAACGCCTCGACTTCGGCAGCAAAAATCAAGGAGTCAATCCTTCTCGCCGAACGGGACCGTCCCCATGACAGAGAGAAAGCAGAAACTCTCGGGGAGGGCGTGGCCGCCCTGTTACCGAATACCAATTACACCGCCGGGTTTGCCCGCGCTGCAGCACATCCACTTGCGGCACCCTGCCCGAGGGCGTGCCGCTGGGCCAGCAGGGACCACGCTTGCAAGGCTTGCTGGCCCCGTCCTCATTACACACCTCCAAGGATCCAATCCAGCAGGTGGCAGCCCTTGACGTGCAGCTTTTCCCGGCAGTGCGCGGCAGCCGTGTTCTCTCCCAATTCTTCCAGCGCGTCCGCGAGGATCAGGAACTCGTCGCTGACTGTGGGGAACGCGGCGCAGCAGGACTGGGCCAGGCCGATGACGTGGGCGGGAAAAGAGCGGGGTTGCAGAGGATGGAACGGATTGCCGATGACATCGCGGAAAAGGCTGGACTGAAGCCGGCCGTGCTCGACGAACGCTTTCTCTCCCGCCTCCTCCTCCGCCAACGACGCGGAACGGAACGCCTGTCGCGCGAAGGAGGAGACGACCAAAGCGCAACTCGGCACGCGCGCCTCGCTGAGTACCGAAACAGCATGGGCGGCGTGCAGGTACGCCGCGCGGATCAGTGTCCCGCGAGGCCCCTGATGGGCAGCACGGCGCGGCATCGGCAGCCCCGGAATGGGCTTGCCTCTGTTGAGTTGGCCGGCCACGGCGAACGACAGCGGTCTGGCAAGCCGCTGTTGAGAAGCCTTGATTCGGCCATCCGCGTACTGCTCGGTCAGTTCGACGGCCTTCTTGCTGTCGTTGCCGAACAAGTGCCAGATCTGCCGGCAGCACGCGCAGGCGTAGAGCAGAAACCTGCGCCGAACCGGCTTCAGTCGCGAGTTGACCCGCCGGCGAAAGAAGATGTACAGGTTGCGCGGACTCTTGCACGCGAGCCATTCTGCCTCGTCCACAAGTCACCTCGCTCCCGAATTGCAGCCGCACGTCTTCGGATATGGGACGGTTTATTCTTCACGGGTGCCGGATCCGATCATCCCAGGGCCGCCGGCTCCCTGCTTGTGGGCGGCAAAGGTGTGCCGGCGCAGCCAGCCGACATACAGGATGATGCCCACGGCAATCAGCGGAAACGGCGCCAGCCGATAGAGCGCCGGCGCGAAGGTCGTCTGGCCGTCGGCGGCCTTGCCGACCATCGTCGGTCCGAGCGAGCCGCCGAGGTTGCCGATCATGTTGATGAAGCCAATGGCCGACGCCGCCGCGGCCGAGCCGAGAAACATCGTCGGGATCGGCCAGAATGCCGGCAACTGCGCCTGAGCGAATGGCCCAACGCAAAACAGCAGGATCAGCACCGGCAACCAGCCCATGCCATCGGTCAGCGCCGCCAGGAAGATGCCCAGCGACAGACAGGTCAGCGGTACGACGACGTGCCAGATGCGCTCGCCGCTCCGGTCGGAGTGCCAGCCGTTGAAGAGGACGCCCACCAGGGCCGCCACATAGACCAGCCCGGCCAGGACGCTGCACCAGAGTTTCGACAACCCCGTTTGCGTCTCGATGATCGCCGGCATGAAGCTCGACAGGCCGTATCCTGCCGTGTTGGTGCAGAAGTAATAGGCGGTCAGGAGCAAGACGATGCCCGCCTGGTTGCGCCAGCCGCCGAAGCCATGCTTCTTTCTTGCCTCGGCCTCCTGGGCCAGCGAGTTGACCAGCCAGTCGCGCTCCTCGGGCGGGAGCCAGGTTGCGTCCTGGGGCCGATTGGGAAAGAAGAAGATCGTTGCGACGCCGGCCAGGATCGGCACCCCTCCCTGCAAGAAAAAGATCCAGCGCCAGCCCGGCAGCCCGAACCAGTTGATCTCGCGAATCAACCCCGATAGCGGCGCGCCCACCGCCAGCGCCAGTGGACCCGCCGCCATGAATGCCGCCAGCGCCTTCGACCGATCCTGCGGCCGAAACCACAGCGACAGGTACAGGATCACCGAGGGGTAGAAACCGCCCTCGAAGAAGCCGAGCATGAAGCGCAGGAAGTAGAACTGCCAGACGTAGGGATTGCCGTCGGCCACGGGCAACCAGCCGAAGAGATCGTCGCCCAGCGGTGTGCCAATCGTGCCGATCAGCGTGCAGGCCAGGCCCCACAGGATCAAAATGCGGACGAACACCCAGCGCGCTCCCCACTTGAGGACGCTCACGGTGCTGGGAATCTCGAGGACCCAGTAGCCCCAGAAGAAGATGCCGATGCCGAAACCGACGATGCTCAAGTTGAACCCGAGTCCGCCCTCCGCCACCGATTGCATCAGGCCGACCTGGGCCACCGCCACATTCGAGCGGTCGAGGTAGGCGAGGACGTAGAGGAAGAACAGAAAGGGCAGCAGATGGACAACCACTCGCCGGCGGGTGCGTTCGCCAACGTCGGCAGCGGGCTTACGCCACAGAAGAGCGATCAGGCGGTCGGCAAACGCCGGTTTACGTTTCGCGTTCACGTCGCAATCGCTCCAGCCAGAATAGGGCGATCAGCGTCTTGGCGTCGCGGATGGTGCCGTCCCTCGTCCAGGCCAGCGCCTGCTGAAAAGGGACCACCTGCGGCTCGATCGTCTCATCGGCCTCCAGGTGCATCGGGCCAGGCGTCAATTCCTCCGCCAGAAACAGGTGAATCACCTCGCTCAACACGCCCGGCGACGGAATCAACTCGGTCAGCTTCGTCCATTTGCCGGCACGATAACCTGTCTCTTCCGCCAGTTCGCGGACGGCGGCCTCGGCGGGCGGCTCGTCCGGCTCCAGCGTCCCGGCCGGAATTTCCCACAGTTCCATGCCCATCACGGGCCGCTGATTGCGCAGCAGACAGACGTGATCGGCGTCGATCAGCGGCAAGATGGCGACGGCGCCGGGATGCAGCACGACGTCGCGGCGAATCTCCCGGCCATCGGCCAGCACCTCTGTCTCGATTGCCACCCGGATCTTACGGCCGACGTGAACGATTGTTCGTGGCATGTCCGTTCCCCTCAGGAGTCAGG
>JBBSDR010000509.1:0-5649 GCA_038240465.1 Gemmatales bacterium | reverse complement strand
GGACTGGCCTGCCGGCGTGAAGGCTGGTGCCGGCTCACCGCAGTTGAAGGAGGTCCTCCTTCCGGGCGAGGACTGGAAACTCGTCGCGGATGCCTGCAGGTTTACCGAGGGATCGGCAGTGAACGCGAAGGGCGAGGTGTTCTTCAATGACGTACCCGAGAGCAAAACATTCAAGATCGGCCTCGACGGCAAGGTGAGTCTCTTCCATTCCGACACGAAGAAGGGCGATGGCCAGGCGTTCGGTCCCGATGGCCGGCTCTACTCGGTCGCTGGTGGCGCGAACGAGATCCGCGCGTATGACGCCGAGGGCAAGTCCACGGTCATCGCCGAGGGGTTCCGCGGCAATGACATCGTCGTCCGTCACGATGGCGGCATGTATGTGACGCATCCGGGCTGGGATGGCAAGGAGCCGAGCAAGGTGTGGTACATCAGTCCAAAGGGTGAGAAGAAGGTCGTGGACACGGGGCTGAAGTTTTCCAACGGGGTCACGCTGTCGCCGGATCAGTCGCTGCTGTACGTCTCCGACACGAAAACGCACTGGGTCTACAGTTATCAGATCCAGGCCGACGGCTCGCTGGCGCACAAGCAGCGCTACTGGCATCTGCACGTCCCGGACAACGCGGACGATAGCGGCGCCGACGGCATGCGCGTCGATCGCGACGGCCGGTTGTATGTGGCGACGCGCCTGGGAATTCAGGTATGCGATCAGGCGGGCCGGGTGAACTGCATCATTCCGACGCCGAACGGCAAGATCGCCAATCTCTGCTTCGGCGGCGAGAACTTCGACACGATCTTCGCCGCCTGCGGCGACCGCGTCTACAAGAGAAAGGTGAAGGTCAAGGGCGCTAACGGCTTCGAGGCGCCAATCAAGCCCGCAAACCCGCGCCTTTGATAGGTAGCGGAGGCGGGACACAAGTGCGGGGCGAGCTTGTTTAGTGATCGTCAGTATAGTAAAATGACAAATAGGAAATGCGTTTCATACCAACCCTCGCACACACCACGGCGAAGGCTTTTTCCGTCCGGGGTGGGCGCTCTCCACAGACACAACTGACCAAGACTCCTCTGGAATTCCCCAAACAACACATCCCTTGATCCCCTCCCAGCCCCATACCGATTGTAAGCGGCACCTATAGGGCCTGCGGAGCGAGGCAAGCACGCGGGGACAAGGAGGCAACAAGGCAGTGCCTTGTCGGTGCGCCTGCGAGCCTCTCAGAGCGACTGGCGTTTCTGCTTCTCGTGGAAGCGGAGCAGGCTCCGGCCGATGCGGATCTGGTCGCCCGATGAAAGCGTCACTCGCCCATGAACCTGCCTCTCGTTGACGAAGGTCCCTCCAGTCGGTCCGGCCTCTTCCAGGTAATAGCGGCCGCCCTCAAGGAGGATGTGGGCGTGCAGTCGCTCGACGCCATTGTCGCCAAACAAGGCGACGTCCGACCCCTCGGCCCGGCCGATGGACGTACTCTCCTTGGCCAGGATCATCTCCCGGCCCGGACGGAAGCCAGCCTCTACGCGCAGCCATGCCTCCTTCAGCACGACCTGGGCCAGCCCCACCAGCAGCCCGATGCACGCGCCGAGAGCGATAAAACCAAGAGCCGTCGGACTCAATAGGCGGTTCGCGTCCTTGTCGCTGAAGACGACAGCCGCCAGGCCGCGCAGGGCGAGGGCAACCACGCCGCCCAGCAAGCCGCCAACTCCGCCGCCGAACAGACACTTATGAAACTTCTTGATGGCGCCGCCCATGTCCTTCTTGCGGACCTTGGCGGCGAACACTTCAAAACAGCCCACCGAGGCTCCGACCAGGAGTCCGACGACGCCCCAACCGAGCAGGAAGATCGGACCCCACTGCGTCAGTCCGTACAGAAGTTCGCCGATGAAGCCACCGCCGAGGCCGCCGAGGCCGCCGACGAAGAGTGCGGTGCTGACGCGCAAGGACACCAGGCCGAACTGGCGGAGAGAGAGGTTCCGCGGCGTGTCCAGCAGGCTCAGGCCCAGGGCTACTGTCATCCCCAGGAACATCCCAAGAACCCCAGCGCGGAGCGGGTCGCCCAACGAGAGGCTGTCGGAGGTGGCGAGAGGACTCTCCTGGCCATGTCCGACGGCTGGGGCGAGGAAACGGCCCAGCACCCAGCCGAAGAAGGCCGACCATGCACCGCAGACAGCGCAACAGTACACAAACCGGCGAAAGGACATGGCTGTCCCCTATTGGACTAAAGGTAGTTGGCGGCAGGCGTTCACCCGCGACACCGCTCACCGGCCGAACAAAGAGCTATCGGTGTTCTCGGTCAAGGTGACAGTCTTGACCCGCACCAGTCCGGTCGAGGACTCCACACGGACCGGCAGCCTGCCGCTGGCCAGCACGCGCACGCGCCAGTTCACTTTACCTGCCGAACCCACTAACTGCCGGGCTGCTCCCTCCGCAATCTGCAACTCCTTGGGCAGAACCAAAGTCAGCGTTTGTCCTGCCACCGCCTCCCCCACCTGCGCCGTGGCTTTGAACTCCTTGCCTGGACGGATGTCGCCGATCAGATCGAATGTGAACCGCCCCGCCTGGCCGCCAGGTGGTTCGATGAGCAGGTTCTTCCGCTGCACCGCCCCGGTGGAAGAAGCCACGCGGACCGGAAATTTTCCCGCCTCCAGTACGCGCACTTGCCACTGCACAACCGCCTCCCTCACCGCGCCCGGGACGGCCTGCACCTCCGCACCCTCGACGCGCTGCAGGCCGGGAGGAAGTTGCAAGGTGAGGGTCTGGCCGGGGGTGGGATCGGTGACCTTGGCGCCGACCTGGAAGGTCTGGCCGGGAGCGAAGGAGCCGGACAGGTCGAGGGTGAGTTTGCCGAGGTCGGGGCGGGCGATGGTGAGGGTCTTGGCCTGGTACTGGCCGGTGCTGGAGTGGACAGCCAGGCGGAAGGTGCCGGTGCGCACCACCTGGACCTTCCAGCTAACCAGACTGGTATCGGAGGTGGCGGCCTGCGCGACGGGCTGAGTCGCGATACCGTCCAGCCGGCCCAGGCCGTCGGGCAGTTCGAGGCGCAGTGTCTGGCCGGGCTGCGGTTTCTCAACGTAGGCGGTGACGGTGAAGCTCTGGCCCGGCTCGAAGGAGCCGCCCAACGTGATGCCGAGCTTGTCGGTGCTGGCGATCTGGCCCAGGCCGTAGGCGAACCCAACGACGCGTTTTGCACCGATGGCCAGGTCCTTGTCGGGCCAGTAGAGGACAACTGCTGAGTCATTGCGCATGTCCTCGATCGGGTAATCCCAGTTCCTGATCGGGTCGAACCCGAACCCCCAAAATTGCTGACAGGTCAGGCTCAGCCGTTCGGGCGGCTCGATCTTGCCCCCCACCTTGGCTGTCAAGTGGGTGACAGTCCCGGGGTTCTGCAAGTTGGGGACTTCCAGCGCCTGGACGAAGTCAGGGACGTCCTTCGGCTGCGCGAAATCGGCGGAGGTGCTGACCAGGCCAGGACGGCCAGGGACGGTGAAGGGGACGCCGTCGTTGCTTCCGATGAGTGTATCGAGGTGAAGGCGCAGGCCCAACTTGTGGCGCCTGGTGTCCTGGTTATCGAACACCCAACGGACCAGGACGGTATCCAGCTGCCGGCGAGGGGCACCGCCGACAGTGACTGCCTGGCCGGGAACGACCTCCAGGATCTGATGGAATCGCAGGCCGCCGTTACCCTTGGCATCAGCGCCCACGGTCCAGGTAGATTGCGAGGGGGAGACGGCTCCCGGGGTCGGCTCGAAGCCTTCCGCCAACGACAGGTCGGCAAAGCGGACAATGCGCCCCTTGTTACCCCCCAACTCGGACTGGATCCCGTCGATGCGGACCACCGTCGAGTTGCTGTGTCCGTAAGCGGACCAGGTCAGCAGTTTGTTCCTCCCAGCCCCGGCGGCCTCGGTCGCGCTCACGCCGAAGGAGAGCGGGTTGGCAGGCATTGGAACTCCTCCGACGTTGGGGAGGCGGAGTCCCGTGGTAGGCCCCGTCCGGGAGTCGCGCAGTCCAGGGGGCGGTAGGCGGCCGCCGGGCGCTGTGTTCAGGGCGTACTTCACCAGCGGTGTCTTGTCGATGGCTACCGCCGGCCCGCCTTCGGTTAGTTCGTCCTTGATCTCGACCTTCACCGGACCGGCCGCATCGCCCACCTGTTCCTTCGGTTCGTCCTGGATTTGCACCGCGAAGGCGGCCTCGTCTTGCACCGCCAGCCGGTGCCGCCTGGGCAGGTCGCGCACGAAATCGGCAATCACCAACACCAGCCCCAGCAGACCCAGGATCGCCGTCGGCATGTGAAGGCGCCAGTTCCATGCCGCCGGAGCCGTCCCGCTGCGAGGGGGTATCGATCGAGCAGTGGCGCCAGAAGCCGGTTCAGTCTTCGGCTGCGGGGCCAGCGGTTCGTGCCTGGGAGGTTCGAGAGATTCGGGACAATCCTGCCGGGCGGCAACGGGAACCAGCGTCTCGCCCTGGCACGTTGGGCATTGGATGCACGTCCCCGCCTTGCGCGTGGCAATGGACAGGGCCTTGTGGCAGTGGACGCATCGAAAGCGAATGGGCATGGTGGATACCTCTGACGACCTCGGCCTGTCGTTCTCCGAAGGAAATGGAGACAGCAGTGACCGGCCGTCTCTTACTTGGACCGTTTCTGCGTCAATTTCAGAAGACGTCCCTTCGAGTCAAACTGATACTCCAGCCGAGATCCCGTCGATGACGTCACTGCGCGCAGTTGTCCCTCGTCGAACTCATAGCGCAGCACGACCCCGTTCGGCAGATGAATGTCGCGGAGTTGCCCCTTGTCCTTCGCCTCCTTGTGATAGCCGACACTCGTCTCGGCGCCATCGAAGGAGCGAAATAGGATCGGGCGTCCCTCATCGAACTGAGCGGCCGCTTCCTTTCCCTGGCACTGGACGAGGACTTCCTTCAGCAGCGCCGGATTGCCTGCGACGAAACTGCTCTGCACCCGATCGCCCCAGGTGGATTCCTCCACTTTTGTGACGGCATCGGGACGGCGGATCGAAACAGAACCGCGATTGTCCTTCCAGCCGGTCAGGCGGCCGTCCGAGTCATGTGTCAACTGGATTTGAAGACCGTTCGGGTCCGTGATCGTTGCCGGCTTGCCCTGGACGTTCAACTCGACGTTCAGCCAGGTTGCTGGATTCCCAGTCGCGCTGCAGAAAAGGCTCGTCAGCCTGGCGCCGTCGTAGCCGCGGCGCAGCGCGAACGTCTCAAACGTGGACGATATCAGCCAGTCGCCGTTCCACTGATGGCGAGCCAACACTTTTTCACCCTGCTTCAGTTCGGTCAGTTTGCCGGCGCTATCGTGGGTCGCGGAAACAGTCATGCCCTCGGGCAACTTCCAGGTCGTCAGAGTCCCTTTCGCATCGCGCCGGGTGATTAGCTCCTCACCGGTGGGCGCCTTGCGCGTGATCTCGAGTTCGTCTTTGCCGTCGCGTTTCCACTCCCACCGAACACCGTTGGCGTCGGTTCGCCGCACCGGGCGCATGGCGGTGTCGAAGGTGCTGGTATCCACGACCTTACCCTTTCGCGTCATCGTGAGCGTGGTGGTGTCGGCACCGGCTTGAATAGTGAACTCGCGCGGTTCCTCCCCCTCCGGAAGGCGACGCAGCAGCCGGCCGTTCGCGGCATATTCCAGACGCTCGACTGTTTTG
>JBBSDR010000508.1:0-5663 GCA_038240465.1 Gemmatales bacterium | reverse complement strand
GTGACAGTCGAACGATGGCGAAGGCGACCGGCAAGAGGTGAACTACCCGGTGGAACAGGCGTCTCGCCTGTCCGGACAGGCGAGACGCCTGTCCCACCGGGTATGTTTGAACCTGCCGCTCGCCGAAAAGCAGGAACGGGAGCAACCGGCAATATCCACGGCCTGCTCTTCTCCGCCGACAGCCGGTTGCTGCTCGGACGAGCGGACAGCGGCATGCTTGTGCTGCTGGAGACGGCGACGGGAGACCAGCGTTTGCGCCTCGATGGCCTGCACGCCGCGCCGGCAACAGTGCGGCATCTGGCGGCGCCGGACGGTCGATTCGCCATTGTCAGCCTCGACGGCGTACTGAAAATTGGTGAGATGCGGACGGGCCGGGTGCTGGCCGAGCGTCGGGGCCTGGAGAAGGACATCATCAGCGTGGCCCTGTCGGCTGACGGTAGCCGTCTGGTGACTGGCCTGAAGAACCGGACGGCCCTGATCTGGGACGTGGCGGAACTGGTGAAGAAGCAGGCGGGACCGCCGGCCGCGCTGGCACAGCGGACGGCGGATGATCTCTGGCAGTCGCTGGCGGGAACGAATGCGAGCGAGGCGCACGAGGCGATCCAGGCGCTGCGCACGATACCGGCCGCGGCGCTGGAACTGGTCCGCAAGCGCCTCCAAACCGAGTCGAAGGCCGATCCCAAGCGGATCGCGAAGCTGGTGGCTCAACTGGACGAGCGCCGATTCCAGAAGCGCGAGCAGGCGATGCGCGAACTGGAGCAGTTGGGGCCACTCGCCGAAAAGGCATTGAAACAGGCGGCGGAAAGCGACGGCTCGCTGGACGCGAAGCGACGGATTCAGACGTTGCTGGCTGGCCTGGGAGCAATCGTCCTGTCGCGCGAGCAGGTGCAAGGAGTGCGGGCGGTGGAGTTGCTGGAGTTGATCGGCACGGGCGAGGCGAAGAAGTTTCTGGAGAATCTGGCGAACGGCCCGGAGGAGTTGCGTGTCACTCAGGAGGCGCGCGCCGCCGTGGCTCGCCTGAACCAACGCCCCTGACTCCTTCTGAGAACTGACGATGGAAAAAGAAGAACTGGACAGCACACGTCTTTTCGTTATCCGCTCGTTCCTGACGCCGGAGGAGTGTGCCGCGCTGATCGCCCGCAGCGAAGCGCTGGGCTATGGCGATGCGCCGATCACGACGGCGGCCGGCTTCGTCATGCGCAAGGACATCCGCAACAACGAGCGCGTCATCGTGGATGACGTCGCCCTGGGGATGGGCCTGTTTGAGAAGGCGAAACCGCTGCTGCCCGCAACGTGGTTCGACTGGGAAATCGTGGGGCTGAACGAGCGCTTCCGGTTCTATCGCTACGATCCCGGCCAGTATTTCGCCCGCCACACCGACGGCTATTTCGAGCGTGAGAACGGCGAGCGAAGTCATCTGACTTTCATGGTTTATCTCAACGAGGACTTCGCGGGCGGCGAGACCAATTTCGGAAGAATCAGCGGCCCGCTCAAGGTCGTGCCACAGACAGGGATGGCTCTGGTCTTCTATCATGGACTGGTACATGAAGGCGCTTCCGTACTGCACGGACGCAAGTATGTCCTCCGCTCGGATGTCATGTATCGCAGACGCTAACGTCTCTGTTTCTTTCAGGCGAGAATCGGATGAACCGGCTGACTCGAATCGACTTGCGCGGCTTCAAGACGATCCAGAAGCTCGACCATTTCGAGTTCGGCTCGTTGAACGTACTGATCGGCGCCAATGGTGCGGGCAAGTCCAACTTCATCTCCTTCTTTCGTTTGCTGAGTGCGATGGTAGCCTCGCCGGGGGGCCTTCAACTGTATGTGGGCAAATCTGGAGGGGCAAACGCGCTGCTCCACGATGGGGCGGCTGTAACTCCAGAGATCGAAGCGCGGCTGGAGTTCGAGTCGGACAGCGGCATTAGCGAGTATTCGCTGCAACTGGTGCATGCCGCGCCCGACACGCTCATTTTCGCGGAGGAGCGATTCAGGCATACTGGCAACCAGGATCCTGATGCAGCCTGGCAGGTACTCGGAGCCGGACATCGAGAAGCGAGGATCGTCGAGGCTGCTGAAACTGGCAACGAAGCGGCGCGAACTATCCGCGATTTGCTGCGCGAATGTGTCGTCTATCAGTTTCACAACACCTCCGAAACGGCCCGCATCCGTCAGGCAAGGTATGTGGGAGACGGGAAAATTCTTAGGGAGGACGCCGGCAACCTGGCCTCTTTCCTGTGGAGCCTTCAGCGTCATTCGCCCGCGGCCTATCGACGGATCGTCGAGGTGATTCGCCAAATCCTCCCATTTTTTGCCGACTTTGACCTGGGTCGCCCGGCCGGGAAACCGACCGATTTCACCCTCGTACTCGAATGGCGAGAGAGAAACTCCGATCTCCTTTTCGGACCCCATCAGGCTTCGGATGGGATGTTGCGCTCAATGGCCCTGATCGCCCTTTTGCTCCAGCCTATCGAGAATGTGCCGGCTGTTGTGATCCTTGATGAACCGGAGTTGGGCCTTCATCCCGTCGCCATCAGTGTCGTCGCCGGACTCATCCAGAGTTTGTCTTTGCAGCGACAAATCATTCTGGCGACCCAGTCGATGACGCTGATTGATTACTTTGAGCCGGAGGATATCATCGTCGTGGATCGAGCAGACCGCGTCTCGACGTTTCGACATCTGCAAGCGGAGTTGCTTCGGGAATGGCTGGAGGAATACTCGCTGGCTGAGCTTTGGGAGAAGAACGTCCTCGGTGGGAGGCCGTCGGCATGATTCGGCTGAACATCATTGTCGAGGGTCAAACCGAAGAAGCCTTTGTGGGCCGCGTACTGATGGGACCGCTCGCCCTTGCCGGCGTGGGCGTGAGTGTGCGCTGCGTGGAGACGAGCCGCGACAAGAAACGCCACAAGATTTTCAGGGGCGGGCTGCTGGATTACAACCGGGCGAAGCGGGACTTGCTGCGCTGGATGAAAGAGGACCAGAAGCAGGATGCCTGGTTTACGACCATGTTCGATCTCTACGCCTTGCCGGATGATTTCCCCGGCCGCATCGAGGCGAAGAGGCCCCCGACCGCTCTTGAACGAGTGATCTCCCTGGAAGAAGCGTTCAGCACAGACTTTGCTCACCCGCGATTCATCCCTTACATCCAGTTGCATGAATTCGAGGCTCTGCTGTTTGCGGACCCAGCGAAACTTGACTGGGCATTCATCGAACACGAAGAAGCGATCGCGAAACTCGTTGAGGCCGCCGCGAGTTTCAAAAGCCCGGAAGACATCGACGACGGGCAAACAACCGCCCCTTCCAAGCGGATCATCCAGGCGATCCCCGAGTACGCGGCCCGAAAAACCTCCGCCGGTCCTCTTGTGGCGGAGAAAATCGGTCTACCCATTCTGCGAGCAAAATGCTTGCACTTCGATGCCTGGTTGAAGAAGATCGAAGCACTCGGAGGAAGTGTGCCATGATTCGGATTCTCGGCTCGGATCGACGTTTGTGCGACGGTCTCTCCCGGCGCGACTTCCTTCATCTGGGCGGACTCGGCGTCCTCGGGCTGGGATTGAGCGATTTCCTGCGCCTCCAGCAAGCCCAGGCCGCGGCCGCGACTCGCTCCTTCGGCAAGGCGAAAGCGTGCATCCTCCTCTTTCCGTATGGGTCGCCGCCGCAGCATGAGACGTTCGATCCCAAGCCCGACGCTCCTGTCGAAATCCGGGGCGAACTCAATTCCATCGCCACCAGCGTACCCGGTCTGCGTATCTGCGAAATGCTGCCGCGGATCGCGCCGCTGATGGACCGCGTCACCGTCGTCCGCTCGATGACGCATCCCTATCCGGTTCATGGCGTCGCCTATGCAGTCAGCGGCATTCCCGTCTACACGCCTGACCTGGAAACCCGGCCGCGCGATTCGCGACAATGGCCCTTCATTGGCTCCGTCGTCGATTACCTCGAAGCGAAACGCGGCGGGGCCATTCCCAAAGTACCACGCAACATCGGTCTGCCCTGGGTGCTCAACTCGAAGACCGATCTGCTCGTCAACGCCGGCCCCTACGCCGCCTTTCTCGGCCAGGCGCACGATCCCGTCTGGTGCGACTTCGATGGCCCCGGTACTCATGAAGTGCCGCACTACACAGCCAGTCAGAAAAAGAGCTTCCGCGATCCCTTTGGCGGCACCACTCCCGAGGGACGCTTCCATCTGTCGTCGCTGGCCCAGCCGCTGACGGACCTGCCCACCGAACGTCTGCACGCCCGGCAATCGCTGCTCGAGGAGTTCGACCGCGCCCGGCGGCGCGTGGACTCCGCCGGCGGCCGCGCTTTCGATCACTATCAGCAGACGGCCCTATCGCTGTTGACGTCGGGCCGGATGCGCGATGCGCTCGACGTTGGCAAGGAGCCGCTGAAACTGCGCGAGAGTTATGGCATGACGCTCTTCGGGCAAGCGTGTCTGGCGGCCCGCCGGCTGGTCGAGGCGGGCAGCAAGTTCGTCACCGTCTTCTGGGACGGCTTCGGCCAGTTCGGCGGCTGCGCCTGGGACACGCACGACAACCACTTCCCGCGTCTGAAGGAATACCTGCTGCCGGGCTTCGATCTCGCCTATTCGGGACTCCTCCGCGATCTGGAAACGCGCGGCTTGCTCGACGAAACGCTGGTGATGTGGCTGAGCGAACATGGCCGAACGCCGAAGATCGACCCCAAGCCGAAGGGGGCAGGCCGGCACCACTGGTCGCGGGCATACAGCACGGCGTTCGCGGGCGGCGGCATCGCCCGGGGCAAGGTGGTCGGCAGCACCGACAGGCAGGGTGGGGACGTGCGCGACACACCGGTCTCGCCGAAAGATGTGCTGGCGACGGCGTTCCATCTGCTGGGCATCGATCCGCACACGACGGTCCCCGACGCCCTGGGCCGGCCGATGCCGATCGCGGGCGACGGCCAACTGCGCTCCGAGTTGCTGGGCTGAATCATCGGCGACAGAAACGGAACCAGCCCGACGCGCCATCGCGTCGGGCTGGCCCTGCATTCTTGCGTCAGTTGCCACCCAGTTGAGCCGCACGGAGCTGGACGGGTGCGGCATTGAGTTGAAGCTGGAGTTGGAGGGCGGCGTTCTGCTGGAGCTGAATCGCCACGGCGTTCTGCTGCTGCTGCTGTTGCCAGAGAAGCAGGGCAGTGAGTTGTTGCCGCTGCGGTACGTTGAGCAAGTCGTTCTGCTGTTGCAGCGCGGTCAGCAACATGGAGAACTGCTGCTGCTGTGTGAGGTTCAGCAGGGGATACTGCTGCTGCATCCGCAAGGCGATCAGCAGCGCGGACTGCTGCTGAAGGCGGTTCTGCTGCGTGACCAACTGCAACAATTGCTGCTGCTGCATCAGCGCGGTCAGCCCGGTCGTTTGCTGCTGCATGCCAGGCTGCATTGATGTCTGCTGCATGCGCCCCTGTTGCGGGCCGCCCCGGCACTGCGCCCGCGCCTGCTCCGCTCCGGCCAGAAACACAACCGCCGGGAACAGGACTGCGATGAAATGAGACTTGATCGCGGAAGACATGAGAAACTCCTTCGACGGGCACTTCCACTTCTGCACCACTACAGATAACGGACGTCGAGGCATTTCGTTTGCGCCATGGTGCTGCTTTCTGAAAGCAGCACCACGGCGCAAATGAAGGCTCGCCCGCCGGACTATTCGGGC
>JBBSDR010000507.1:0-5679 GCA_038240465.1 Gemmatales bacterium | reverse complement strand
TTTTTTGAAAACCAACCCCAAAGTTTTTGCCCCCCTTTGTGGGGGTTGGGGGGGGGGGTTTTTTAACCCCCCCCCGCCCCACGGGCCAAGACAATAGTCATCCCGCCGCGGTCATCAGATACGACAGCAGCACGAACAGCCCCACCGCCCCCACGACCAGAAACAGCACATAACTCCGCAAATAGCCCGTCTGCCAGCTTCGGAGCCAGCCCGCGATGCCGTCCGTCACTCGCGCGATCAGATTCACCAGACCGTCGATGACGCTATTGTCGAAGCGGCCATCGAACCGCGCCAGCCCCACTGTCCAGCGGGCAAGGCCGTCGATCAGCCAGTCGATGCCCCTCATGTCGATGGTCTTGATCCATTGGCCGATAGCCAGCGCCGGCCGCACCAGGGCCACGCTGTACAATTCGTCGAAATACCACTTCCGCTGTAGGAAGCGATGCCCCTTCGGCAACTGCGCCGCCGCCTCAGCCGGATCGAGGACGCGGTAATAGTAGAGAGCGAGAGCGAACGCCAGGCCGAGAAGCACCATCGCCAGGGCGAGGTTGCCGGCCAGGCCATGCAGTTGCTCCGCTTTGAGGCGCTCGCTGATCGTCGCGGATTTCGCGTGTTCGCCGGGATAGGCCATGCCCGCATCAACGTCCGCAATCGTAACGCCGAAGTCCGCCTGCACCGACAGCGGTTGAGCGTGATGGATCGTCTGTTCGAGCCAGCTCGACTCGGCATCGACGAACGGGAAGCTCGATGAGAAAAATGGCCAGCCCCAGCCGATGCCGACACTAAAGATCGCCAGCAGGATCAGCGGCGTCGTCATGCTGCGCGGCGACTCGTGGGCGTGTTCGTAAACGTGCTTGTCGCGCGGCTTGCCGGTGAACGTCATCAGCCACATGCGGAACATGTAGAAAGTCGTCAGGCCGGCGGTCAGCAGCGGCAGGAGGAACAGGAGCGTGTGCTGCGGGTTGATGACCGCGAAGCCCATCGCCTGGGCGACGATGGCGTCCTTGCTGTACCAGCCGCTGAAGGCGGGAATGCCGGCGATGGCGAAGACGCCCATCAGCATCGTCAGGGCGGTGATCTTCATCTTCGCATAGAGGCCGCCCATCTTCGTCATTTCCTGCTCGTGATGGCAGCCGTAAATGACGGAGCCGGAGCCGAGGAAGAGGAGGGCCTTGAAGAAGGCGTGCGTCACCAGATGGAACAGGCCGGCTACCCAGCCGCCGATGCCGAGCGCGAGCATCATGTAACCCAACTGGCTCACGGTCGAGTAGGCCAGCACCTTCTTGATGTCGGTCATGACGACGGCAATCGTCGCGGCGACGAATAGCGTGACCGCGCCGGTATAGGCGATGACCAGCAGCGCTTCGGGAGTGAACAGCGGATAGCAGCGGCCGACGAGATAGACTCCGGCGGCCACCATGGTCGCGGCATGGATCAGGGCGCTGACGGGAGTCGGACCTTCCATGGCGTCGGGAAGCCAGACGTGCAGCGGGAACTGGGCCGACTTGCCGACGCAGCCGAGGAAGATGCCGAGTCCGGCGAGTACCAGCAGCCAGTAGGGCATGGAGCTGAGCTGTCTGGACTTCGGATTGCTCACGATCTTCAGCGGTGTGTCGTGGGTCTTGATCAGTTTCGACGCATCCGCAATCGTCGGGTCAAAGTCCCCCGCATGAACGTGAGGGAACCTCTGCGGAAACAGCAGCACCTGGTCGCCAGCAGCGTCCATCTTGAAGGCGGTGTAAGCCTCGCGCTTGCCCTGTTGCTCGACGAGTTCGCCGCGAAGGAACTGGCCCGCGATGGGCATCGTCTCGAACGTGGTTTGCCCTGCGTGAGCGGGCGGCTTGTAGCCGGGAGACCGGATGCGGTTGAAGAGGTCCTCGAAGTTGAGCGTGCCGCAGTATGTCCAGAGAATGAGCAGACCGATGATGAAGCCGGCGTCGCCGATGCGGTTGGTGATGAATGCCTTGTTGGCCGCGTTTGAGGCGCTCTGCCTCTCGTAGTAGAAGCCGATCAGCAAATACGAGCAGATGCCCACCAATTCCCAGCTAACGAACACCTGGAACAGGTTGTCTGCCAGGATCAGGTTGAGCATCGAAAAGCAGAACAGCGATAAGAACAGGAAGAAGCGTCCAAAGCGGCCGCGGCGCTTGAAGTGGCCGTCCTCGCCGTGGACCTGATGGTCCTCAACCATCGTCTGCTTCTCGTCCGACATGTAGCCGATCGAAAAGATGTGAATCAACGTGGCGATGAACGTGACCATCACGAACATGATGCCGTTGAGCGCATCGATCTTGTAGCCGATGCGCAGGGCGGTCCCCTGCTCCTTGCCGTCGCCCATCGTGACCCAATCGACCTGCTCCTTCCAGCGACCTTCGAGAGCTTCGATCTCCTCGTGCGTTTTCTCTTCGGGGTCCTGCTGGAACTCATTTTCCAGTTCCGCGAGATGATGGTGATCGTGGAGATACTGCACGAAGCCGGCGACGCTGCACACGAAGGCGAGGCCAATCGCCAGCGTGGCGAGAAAGGCCGGCCAGCGCGGCGGCGTGTCGCCGCCGAGCAGCCGATACAGCCCCTCGCCGGTCGTCCCCTCCTTCGCGGAGCGCAGGGCGGAGCGGATGGCGAAGCAGATGATGATAAAGACGAAAGAGGCCAGCGGCAGCAGAGTAGCGACGACGAAGAGCCGGCCGGGGTTATTGGCGAAGTCCATAAATCAGCCTTTCAGCTCCTCGGCCGTATCGACGTCAACAGTCTCGTGATTGTTGTAGAAGTTCAGCACAATCGCGAGGGCAATGGCCGCCTCGGCCGCGGCCATGACAATGACGAACAGGGCGAACACCTGCCCTTCGAGCGTGAAGGACGGGTTGAAGTGCGCGAAGGCGACGAAGTTGACCGTCGTCCCATTCAGCACCAACTCGACGCCCATAAGGACGCCGACGGCGTTGCGCTTGGTGGCCATGCAGACGGCGCCGCAGACGAACAGCAAGGCGCCCAGGAGCAGGTATTCGGTCAATCCAGGTTCGCTCATGCGGACACCTTCTTCCGGCGCTTGGCCCGGGCGAGATAGGCCGCGCCGATCAGTACGACGAGCAGATGAACGGAGACAATTTCAAACGGCAGCAGGTAGGCCATCGGCGTTCTCTTCGTGCGGGCTTTCGCCGGATCACTCGTGATATCTCCCGCGAGCGTCGCCTCCTTGACGCCGAGCAGACTGAGACCAAGGGTAGTCGTTGGCGTCAGTTCCTTGCCGGCCGCGACAACATTATCCGCTTCGTCTTTGGTCAGTGTGGCCGGATGCGAGCGTTTGACGATGTCCGGCCTGCCGGATTCTTCCTTCTTCGAGTAGATCGCGGTGGCGAGAGTGCCGAACAGCACCAGGCCGACCAGCGTCGAGAGCGCCAGTTCGGCCGCGCTGGTCTTCATGCTGATGAACGGTCCCTGCGCGGTGAGCATGACGCCGAAGACAACGAGGACGAGCGTGCCGCCGACGTAGACGAGCAGTTGCGTGGCCCCGACGAACTCGGCCCCGAGCAAGAAGAGGATGCCCGCGACGCCGGCCAGCGTGAACAGCAGCCAGGCCGCCGCCCGGACGATGTTGTCGGTGACGACAACGGCGAGGGCGCACAGGGCCGTCATCGCGGCAAGGAAATAGAAGAAAAACGCAGCAGTCGTCATGGTTGATTGATGATTGATGATTGATGATTGATGATTGACGCGTTTCGTTTTTTTCTCGCGACTACTCGCTGGCGCATTGCGGTTTTCCGCGAAGCAACCATGTTGGCGACCAACTCATAGGCTTCCTGAATCAAGGAAGCGAGCTTCTTCGCTTTGAACATGTTCTTGGCAGCGATAAGCTCAAGCCAGAACGCTGACTCATCAGCCTCCTCGATGACTATCCCGAGTTTTGCAATGAACTCTGCTCTTGAGCGTCCCCGGCACGCCGCTCGGTAGTTCGCTCCAACAGAAGAACCAGCCCGGATCAGTTGATTTCCGAAAGTCCGACCGATGATCGTATTCGGCAGCGCCTCAACAACCGCGGTGACCCGAAGAGCAAACTGCTTCGTGCGGTCTTTCAATTCTTCCTGGTTCATCGCCAAGGCTCCTCTCCGCAATCGACAATCATCAATCATCAATCGTCAATCACCGAGGACTCGCCGGATACGTCGGCGCGGCTGAATTCCACAAACTCGAGGAGCCAATCGCATTGTCCGGCAGGATACTCTTTGTCGTGAACGCCTTGAACAGCATCGACAGGAACAGCAAGATCCACAACGCGGCCATCGGATACTTGAACCACGTCGCGTTCACCCCCACTTGCCACAGGCTCACGCCCAGCAGCAAGAAGCAACTGATCGGCAGCAAATACTTTAGGCAGGTCATCATCACCTGATCGATACGCAATCGCGGCAGCGTCCAGCGAACCCACATCTGCACGAAGACCAGCAGCCAGGCCTTGACGATGAACACCATGACGTTGATGACGTTGCCGATCCAGCCGAGCGCGTTCGGGTCAGAGAGGTCGAACGGCGTGAAGCCGGTGTGCCAGCCGCCGAGGAAGAGCAGCACGGCGATACCGCTGACGGCGAACATGGCCCCATACTCGGCCATGAAGAAGAACGACCAGCGCAGGCCGCTGTACTCGGTGTGGAAGCCGGCCACCAGTTCGCTCTCGGCCTCGGCCAGGTCGAACGGGGCGCGCTTGCACTGGGCCGTCGCGCAGGTGAAATATGTCCAGAAGGCGATGAACGTGAATGGATCGTGGAAGACCAGCCACTCGAAGATAAAGCCCTTCTGCTGCACCGCGATCTTGCTGAGGTTCATCGTCCCGGTGACGATGACCGGCACCAGGACACAGATCGCCATCGGCACCTCGTAGCTGACCATCTCGGCCGCCTCGCGCATGCCGCCGAAGAGCGACCACTTTGAGCCGGAGCCGTAGCCGGCCAGGATGATGCCGAACACTTCCGTGGACATGACGGCCAGGATGAAGAAGACGCCGATGTCGAGGTTGCGGGCAATGACGTTGTTGCCGAACGGCAGGGCGATAAAGGCGCCGAAAGCGCCGACGAAGGTGATGTAGGGCGCGAGGCGGAAGAGCATCCGGTCGGCGTCGGTGGGGATGAGGTCTTCCTTGACGAGTAGCTTGAGTCCGTCGGCGAGGGTTTGCAGCCAGCCGAACTTGCCGCCGACGCGGGTGGGGCCGAGGCGATCCTGAATGCGGCCGGCGACCTTGCGTTCGAGCCAGATAAAGAAGATGGCCGAGACAGCGACGAAGGTAACGAGGATGACGGCCGCGGCCACGGCGGTGAAGAGTAAAGCCAGTTCGTTCGACAAACCGAGTGTCTCGTGGAAGAGATCGTACACGAGGGCAACTCCCTGGCCTGGATGGACGGATGCCTTTTCCTGAACCGCGATGGGCGTTACTCTATGGGGGCGGCGAAACATTGGCAAGCGCCCCAAACCGGCAAAAGACCAGATGACACACCATCCCTTGCGTCCCTCTGCCTCCCCGTTCTCAACCCGGCCGCTGCTTCCGCGCGACTGTGTTCGGCCGCTGGTCTATCGTCTGCTCGATGGCCCCCGGGAGGAGGCCCCCGGCGATCCGCTGGCGCGTTCGCCGAAGCTGGCGCTGATCGAGGCGGCGCTGCTGCTGGCGGAGGAGCCGGTGCCGGCGCGGAAGCT
>JBBSDR010000506.1:0-5685 GCA_038240465.1 Gemmatales bacterium | reverse complement strand
GCCGCGCCGCTCATCGCTTTTCTGGCTCATCCTGTTGCCGGGTGTGCTGCTGTATCCGTGCCTGTCGTTCGATCTGTTCGAGCCGGACGAGAGCCGCTACGCGCAAATCCCGCGTGAGATGCTGCATCGAGGCGACTGGATCATTCCTCATCTGCAAGGCGATCCCTACCTCGACAAGCCGCCGCTGGTGTACTGGCTGATCATGCTCAGCTATCAAGTCTTCGGCGTCAACGAGGCAGCAGCCCGGCTCGTTCCTGCCCTGTCCGTCCATCTGACAATCTTGATGGCCTATCTCTTTGGCCGTCGCTGGTTCGGCGAACGCGCGGCCTTTCGCGGCGCCCTGGTCCTGACTCTGGCACCGGCGTTTCTCGGCATGGGTCGGCTGCTTATCCTTGATGGCGTGCTGACCTTGTGGACTTCCCTCGCGCTGTTCGCCGGCTTTGAAGCACTGCGCGGTCCCGGGTTACGGCGCGGATGGTGGTGGCTTGCCTGTATCGCGTGCGGCCTGGGGGTGCTGACCAAGGGTCCGGTTGCCGTGATCCTGCTTGTGCCGCCGCTGCTGGCTCATGGCTGGCTGGCAGCCTCGTCCACGCGCCTTGATCGCCGGGCCTGGCTGACGCTGGCCGGCGTCGTGCTGCTGCTCAACCTGCCCTGGTATGTCGCCGCCTGCCTGCGCGAACCGAACTTCGCCCATCACTTTCTCTGGGAACACAACATCGTCCGTTTCGTCGCGCCGTTCGATCATCCCCGCAGCGTCTGGTTCTACGTTCCTGTCGTGCTGCTGGGGCTGCTCCCGGCCTCGCTGCTGCTCGTGTCGTTTGGGCGCTTCCTGCTCTCGGGCAATCCCGAAGAGGCGGGGCGGCGCGGACCTGAGTTGGGCTTTCTGCTGCTCGCGTCCAGTTGGTGTTTGCTCTTTTTCACGCTGTCCGGCTGCAAGCTGCCGACCTACATCCTGCCGGCTTTCCCACCGCTGGCACTTGCACTCGGCTACTTTCTGGCCAACAGCGGCTGGCGTGAGTCGCGCTGGCCGATGCGACTGGCCGTGACGTCCTTCGCGCTGCTGTTCGTCTTCCATCACGTCGCCTTGCCCTGGTATGCCAGTCAACGTTCGCCGGTGCGAGAGGAAGCCGTGCTGCGCCGGCACTTCGATGATCCATCGGCGTCCGTCGTCTGCTATCCGCGTCCCTGCAATGTGGTTGCCTTCCGCCTGGGGCGCGACGATCTGCGGACGTATCGAAGCAAGGATATTGAGGAACTGCGCACGCTGGTCCGCTCGCAGCGGCGAACGGTCGTCCTCTGCACGCATCGTAATTCACTGGAGGGGTTGAAAGAATTGCTACCGCCGGAGGTGCGTATCGTCGAGACGCATCATTTCGGCCTGGCCGATGTGCCGGGTGTGCCGGCGAACCTGCAAGCGCGTCTCCGGCACCTGATGGGGCGAACGGCGCTGGGGTTGAGCGACCTGGCGGTGATCGAGTACCCGGGCTACGTCTCTCTGAACACTGTCCGTCAGCCGGCCTTGCGGAGGACAATGCACGAGTTGTTGCCGCCGAAGCCAAACGAGTTGGACAGGGTAATGCTGACTCGATGAGGTCGCGCCTCACCCGGGACGTGGCACAGGTCGCATTCCGGGTCCTGGTTCTCGAGGTTGATCGTTGGCGGAACGGCCTGGTGTTCGAGCGCGGCCAGGCAAGCAATGGCGTCGAGCGCGGCAGCTCCGCTCAGCAGATGACCGGTCATGCTCTTGGTGCCGCTGACGGGAACGTGGGAACACGACTCCGAGAACACCGCCTTGATCGCCCGCGTTTCGTTGCGGTCTCCTAGCGGCGTACTCGTCGCATGAGCGTTGACGTAATCGGTCTGCTCCGGATTCACTTCCGCATCGGCCAACGCCTGGCGCATGGCCAGGATCGCGGGTTCGGGATCAGGACTGGGAATGACCATGTGATGGGCGTCGCTGCTGGAGCCAAACCCGGCCAGTTCCGCATAGAGCTTCGCGCCGCGCGCCCGGGCGCGGTCGGCTCGCTCCAGGACGAAAATCGCGCCGCCGTCAGCCATCACCAGGCCGTCGCGGTCCCGATCGAATGGACGCGATGCCGAGGCGGGATCGTCATTCCTGCGCGACAGTACGCCGAGGTTGCCGAAGCTGGCCATCGAGACGGGATTGACCGAGTGATCGACGCCGCCAGCCAGGCAGATATCGACCAGCCCCTGCTCGATCAGCCGCCGTCCCTGGGCCAGGGCGACATTGCCACTGGCACAGGCTGCCGCGACCGTGAGGGCCGGCCCGCTCAGTCCCAGCCGCTCCCGGACGCGCTGGACGACGGGTGCGGGATCGTGCTGAGCATCCAGGGCGGCCATACCCCCCGCACGCCAGCGTTCTTCCCAGTTCACCATCCATTCGGAACCGATACCCGCGACCAGTCCAATCCGCGTCGTGGGTGTCACGCCGGCATCGCCGAGGGCCTGAACGCAGCAGTACAGCAAGAGTTGCTCCAGAGCGTCGAGCCGGGCGAACTCTTCCTCAGTCCAGCCCGCAGGCGCCGGCAAGGGCGGTAACAGGCCCGCAAGCTGACAGGGTATTTCGGGCAGACCGGGAAAGGTCACTTTCTGAACCCCGGACTTGCCTTCGAGAAGGGCCCGGGCAGTCGTCTGGTAATCCAGCCCGATCGGGTTGGCCGTCCCGACTCCCGTGATCCACAGCGCATGTTCGCGTCTCATGCCTTCATCTCCGCCAGGACCTCGAGACCTCCGCCCCAATCGAAGCGAAACAACTGACGATGCGCTTGCGCGAACACTTCGTGCAGGTTCGCCAGCGCCGGCAGCGCCGCGGATTCCCGATGCTCGGGCATGGCAGCGGCGGGCAACAGGCGCAGATGCCGTCCGCCGCGGCCGGCACTCGCCGGCATCAGGGCCAGGGCCTGGGCGCGACAGATCGACTGGCCAGCGTCTTCCGCGCCCAGAGACGGTTCGGGGTCCCACTGCGTCAGGACCAACCAGAGTCCCGGCAACTGGTTCTCGTTGAGGAAAGTGAGAGCGGTCAGCAGTCCCTCGGCGAGGTTTCCTGGGCCGCCGCCGACGGACAGGTTCGGCCCGTGCGTGCCGAGCGCCTCGCTGATGGTCCCCGAGACGGAGTGCAAGGATCGATGGGGAATGACCAGCGGCGAAGCTCCGGATGGTCCCCGGCGGGCGACACGAGCGAACACGTCGGCCACGGTCTGCCGGCCGAGGTGACGGGGGGCCGCCACCACGGCCCAGCGCGAGAAGTCCTCGCCCTGGAGGTTGCCGCTCGTCATCGCTTGCAGCACGGCGGACAGCCCGGCGACGGTCTGTTCGTCGGAGTGCTTGAGGAACTGCGGCGACAGCTTTGAATTGCCAGGCTCACGCCGGAGGCCCGCTATCACTTCGGGATTCGCTTGCACCGTCCCCAGGGCGGCGACTGTGCCGCCATTATGGATCGTGTCGGACATATTGGTCCCTCCCCTTCATCTCGAAGACAGGGGAAGCCTCAGGCGACCCGGGCGAGCGGCGTATTCAGGCGGTTTTCCAGCAACGTGAGCAGGTCCGCCACCTGGACGATTGGCTCCATCTCGGGGATGGTCAGGTTGACGCCGAGGCGGTTCTGCACTTCCAGGACCATGCAGACGAAATCCACGGAATCGAAGCCGAGTCCTTCGCGCAAGTTCGTTTGCTCGTCGAGCCGAGCGATGGGTTCGCCGCGCGTTTCCTCGAGAATTGCAAGAAGGATGGTCTTGATTTCTGCACGTTCCATGTCGCACTTACCTTTCTTGGCTGAGGGCGTGACGATTCTATCGAGTCAAGCTGCGGGACGTTTCGCGATCGTTTGGGAAGGAGCGTTTGTGCCTTCCTTGCGGTTGCCTCGTCGGGAGGCCCGGTGTTCGGCGGCTGCGGTCAAGCGCAGCATCTCGGACTCGACAAGCCGGCGATACTGTTCCAGCCCCTCGCGATTGAGAGACCGGGGTACATGGATCGGCCGGCCGGCCACACAATCGACTGCACTGCCGGGGCAGGGGACCGCAAAGCGATCCCACGAGCGCAGCCGCCAGGCGCGACCGAAGCCCATGCCGACGGGAACGATCGGCAAACCGGTGAGGGCCGCGAGAAAGATCAGTCCCCGTTGCACTTGTCGTCGGGGCCCCTGGGGGCCGTCAGGGGTGACGCCCAGATGCCCCGCGCCTTGATGCATCATCTCGAACAATGCCCGCGCTCCGCCGCGTGTCGTCGAGCCGCGCACCGTACCGACGCGGAGATGACGGCACACCTGAGCAATCAACTCGCCATCGGCGTGCTGGCTGATCAGGAAGTGGATGCGAGTGGAATATGCGGCCGCTCCCAGGATGGTCTCATGCCAGAAGGAATAGAGATAGCGTTGCCGGCGCGGGTCGGCGGGATGCTGCCGGCCGTCCTCGACGTGAATGCGAAAGCACAGCGTTCGCGTCCACAGGCGAATCAGCCAGGCAGCGAGCAAACCCAGCAGGCGGATGAGGCCCGGGTGGCGCAATTTCATGAGCAAGCATCCTTGCCTTTCGTGAACTTCCTGTCCACGCCGGGAGGGGGATAGCAGAAGAGAATTGGAAAATCAAGCGGCTTAGCGGGAAAGGAACGCTAAGCCGCAAGCGGCAAGAAGGTTTCTCAGGCGCGAATACACACCTTGCCGAAGTGCGAGCCGCTCTCCAAATGCCGCAAAGCCTCACGGACCTCACCAAACCCGAAGACGCGATCGATCGTTGGGTGCATCTGGTTTGCCCCAATCGCCCGGTTCATCGCCACGAACATCTCGCGCGAGCCGACAAAGATGCCCTGCACGCAGACGTTCTTCATCAGCATCGGATAGAGACTGATGTCGCCGCTGCCGCCGGACAGTACACCGATCAGGCTGACGCGGCCGCCCGGCTTCACTGCCTTGAGCGACCGCGCCAGTGTCCCTGCGCCGCCGACCTCGACCACATGATCGACGCCACGTCCGTCTGTTTGCTGCAGCGCCCATTTGTCCCAGTCCGGCGCGGTCTTGTAATTTGTCCCCGCCGAGGCCCCCAACTCACCGGCGCGTTTCAGCTTCTCATCGCTCGATGAGGTAATCAGGACGCGGGCGCCGTGGAGCCGGGCGAATTGCAGGGCAAAGAGCGACACGCCGCCGGTCCCTTGCACAAGGGCCGTATCGCCAGCCCGTAGTCCGCCCTCGCTGACGAGCGCGTGCCAGGCGGTCAGCCCGGCACAGGGCAACGTCGCGGCTTCCTCGAAACTCAGATGAGCGGGAAAACTCGTGACGCCGTCCTCGTCCAAGACAACCTGCTCGGCGAGGACGCCCTCATTGCCGCCGCCAAGGGCCGACCTGGCGATGGCGTCGCTCAACTCGCCGGCCAGCCATTTCTGCATGAACAGGTTGGCCACGCGGTCGCCCACCTTGACGCGCGCGACGCCGGCACCGATCGCGACGACCTCGCCGGCACCATCGGAGAGCGGGATCAGCGGCAACTTGAGGCGCGGGTTGTACTGGCCGGTCACGACGAGGAGATCGCGATAGTTGAGCGACCAGGCCTTCATGCGGACGACGACCTGTCCCGGTCCAGGCGTTGGATCGGGCCGTTCTCCTTGAGCAAGGTTGTCGATACCGAAGCCGCTGCGAATCTCCCAGACTTTCATCGGCAGTCCTTTCCTGCCGCT
>JBBSDR010000505.1:0-5686 GCA_038240465.1 Gemmatales bacterium | reverse complement strand
GGTCGCTCACGCTCCCGGCTCGCCATTCGGACTGATGGGCGTTACACCTTATTGCGGATCATCCAGGTATGTCCAATCCTTCGATTGACGACAACGGTTTCGACTCGCTGTCCCTGGCTGCCGAAGTCCGGGTGGACGAAGTCTGCCTGCGCTTCGAGGCGGCCTGGAAGACCGGCCGGCGTCCTCACCTTGAGGACTTTCTCACGGAGACTTCCGGGACAGAGCGAATGGCACTCCTGCGCGAACTGATCCGGTTGGACATTTGCTATCGTCATCGTTCGAGGGAATTGCTCCAGCGCGATGACTATCTCGCGCGCTTCCCCGATCTGGACTCGACCTGGGCGTCCAACGCAATCGCAGCGGCCACGGAGGGTGTGGATACGTTGGCTGCCGCCGGCGGGCCGTCCTCCGCGAGCAATCCCACGGTTGTCGGTCCCCTCGCCGGCTACGACTGCCTGGAACTCATTGGCCGGGGCGGCATGGGGGTCGTCTACCGGGCGAGGCAGATCCGCTTGAATCGTGTTGTCGCCCTGAAGATGATCCGGTCCGGCGAACTGGCCTCCGCCAGCGAATTACAACGCTTTCGACGTGAGGCCGAGACAGCCGCCCTCCTCGACCACCCCAACATCGTCCCCATCTACGAGGTCGGCGAAACCAACGGCCAGCCTTATTTCAGCATGAAATGGATCGACGGCCCCACCCTGGGCCAGTCGCTGATCGACGGGCAGTGGCCGGCCGGTCGTCCTGAAACGCAACGCCGGGCAGCCCGGCTCATGGCGATGGTGGCTCGCGCGGTGCATCACGCCCACCAGCGCGGCATTCTGCATCGCGATCTCAAGCCCGGCAACATCCTTCTTCAGACCAACAGCGAGATCAACAGTGCCGGGCTGTCGGCGGCGATCCCCGTGGTCGCGGATTTCGGCCTGGCCAAGTATGTGACGACCGATCAGGCGATGACGCAGACCGGTGCTGTCCTGGGGACCCCCTCCTACATGTCGCCGGAGCAGGCGCTGGCCAGCAAGGCCCTGAGTACGGCGGCGGACGTCTACAGCCTGGGCGCGATCCTTTACGAACTGCTGACCGGCCAGCCGCCCTTTCGCGGCGAATCCACCCTGGAAACCCTGCGGGACGTGATCGAGCAGGAGCCGATTGCGCCGCGGACGTTGAATGCAGCCATCGAGCGCGACCTGGAGACTATTTGTCTGCGCTGTTTGCAAAAGGAGCCGGAAAAACGCTATGCCTCGGCGGCGGCGCTGGCGGAAGACCTTGAGCGCTGGTCGGCCGGCGAGCCGATCAGCGCTCGCCGGGTCGGCCGGGTAGAGCGCGGCTGGCGCTGGTGTCGGCGAAACCCGGGAAAGGCGTCCTTGACGGCGATGGTTGGCCTGCTGTTGCTGGTGGTCGCTGTCGGTGGAACCGTCCTGAACTTTCAACTGCAATTCGCCTTGAAGGAGTCCGAAGACCGGCTGAAGGACGCGGAAACTGCCGAACGTGGGCGGCGCGAGCAATTGTTCGAGGCCCTTGTGGCCGAGGCCCAGGCGAAACGGTTCAGTCAACGAGCCGGACAACGGTTTGGGACGCTGGAAGCCATCCGGAAAGCCGTCGCCCTGGCCAGGGACCTCAAGAAGCCCGCCTTGACGTTTTTCGAGTTGCGCAACCTGGCCATTGCTGCCCTGGCCTTGCCCGATTATCGACAAGAGCCGCCTCGTGAGCTATTCCCGAAGGGAAGTTACGGCCTGGACTT
Source organism: Gemmatales bacterium (assembly GCA_038240465.1). Taxonomy (GTDB): domain Bacteria; phylum Planctomycetota; class Planctomycetia; order Gemmatales; family Gemmataceae; genus JBBRIK01. The sequence goes on along the minus strand of JBBSDR010000505.1, from coordinate 3,945 downwards.
CGACGATCTGCTGGAATTTTACGCGCGCAGCGATGACGCCGGGGGTGTGACGGTGCGCCGCCTGGCCGACGACGAAGAAGTAGAGTATTGGCCGGGCAATAGCATCGGGCAAGGGATTGCCATGTTTGGACGAGAAGGCGATTCGCCGGTCCTGCTCCTGGCGGGAAAAGATGGAGCGTGGAGTCGCCGCCGCGTCGGCAGCAAGGAATCGACGCCGATTTTACACATTCCATTCAAGGAACACCGCGGGGGTATCATTTCCTCCGACTTTCAAAGACTTGTCGCCATCCTCCGCGACGGCACCTTTCAGGTTTACAACCTGTCCTCGGGGGTGAAGGAGAGGACTATTCGCTTCGGTAAATGGGAACGAGGCCAGGGGCCTCCCTTTGAGGTTTACTTCGACATCCACTCCGGCAATCGTCAATTGGCCATTTGCATGGGGGCCCCCCTGGACTCTGAAAGGCAGACCGTCCGCGTCATCAACCTCGATGACGGGACAATCAAGGGACTCCGCACCTCTATGACCGAAGCAGGGAATGACCTGAGATGGCATCCCGATGGGACGACGTTGGCGGTCGGCTACGGGCAGCGCGTCGCTCTCTGGGACGTCCCCTCGGGGCGCATCTATCAGAGTGTGACGGAACACAAAGGGGGCGGGTTGCATGCATATCTCAATCGGACCGGGGAAATCCTTTGCACCGAGTCGAAATGGACCGGCGGGCTTCGGCTCTGGCACCCCTATACCGGCAAGCCGCTCCTGAACGTGCCTGAGATCGGCATCAACCACAACGGTTTCCAATCCCTCGTGGATGGGCGGATGTACCGATGGACGAAACAGGAGACGCGCGTCGTTATCGAAGTCATCGATCCGGCCCGGGAAATGCGCACCCTGGTCCGCCATCCGATGCGCGGGCCGGTCCATGAGTATCGTCATCTGAGCGTCCACAAGGATGGCCGGCTGCTCGCTGCCGGCACGACCGACGGAGTCTGCTTGCTCGACCTGACAACGGGCCTGGACGTCGGCCGGCTGGATAGCGGCCACAACTGGAGCGTCCAGTTCGTGGCTGAGACCGGCGATCTCCTGACCTATGGCGAGCGCGGGTTGTTCCGCTGGCCGGTGACGACATCCGTGCCGGGACGAATGCACCTTGGCCCTCCCGAAAAGCTGCCCGTGGAGCGCCCCAGTTCGGACAACCTGGTGAGCGCCAACCGCGATGGCTCGGTGGTGGCGGCAGCCCAGTACGATCGAGTTGTCATCCTGCTCCGCAATCAACCGGGGAAACTGCTTATCCTCAAGCCGAAAGAAGTAATCCGCCAGCAGATCAGCGTCAGTCCGAACGGGCGCTGGGTCGCGACCGGGGCATTCGCGAATGGGCCTGGAGACACTCATGTCTGGGACGCGCACAGCGGCAATCCGGTGAAGACGCTTGGGGTGGGGGGCAGCGCCGACGTCAGCTTCAGTCCGGACGGGAAATGGTTGTATGTTGCCGCGGCCAACGGCCGAAGATTTCTGCGAACCGGGACATGGGAGGAGGAAAGGAACGACCGCAAGCAGGTCTTTGGCTTCTGTGCTTTTTCTCCCGACAGCCGTCTGCTGGCCGTCGAACGCGGCGATGGGGTCGTTCGTCTGGAGGAGGTTGCAAGCGGCAAGGACCTGGCTCTCCTGGGAAACCCCTTCCAGGGGCGGTGTGCTTACCTTTCGTTCAGCCCGGACGGCTCCCTCCTCATTGCCACCAACGGGGACCAGCAGATGATTCACGTCTGGGACTTGCGGAAAATTCGGTCTCAGCTCATTCAGTTGGGCCTGGATTGGAAAGGGCCGGCCTATCCTCCCGAGGTCCCCGGCCAGCATGATGGCGGCATGCGGCCGTTAGAAGTGCAGGTCGTCGGGTCGATCGGATCGAAGTAAGCGGGCTTGCCGTCCGGCGGCGGATTCAGCACTTTGAGTGTGTCGTCCCCCCGGGAGGTCCTGCCATGTCCGTTGCCGAACCGCCACTCGACCTGCTTGCCCTGTCGCGCCGCATCATCGCCGGCGGCGAAGTCACCCGCGACGAGGCCGGCCGGCTCTTCGCCCTCGAAGGCGAGGAGGTGTACGATCTCTTCTACGCGGCGCACAAGGTTCGGCGCCATTTCCACGGCAACCGCGTCACGTTTTGCAGTATCCTGCCGACGAAGTTCGGCAACTGCTCCGAGGACTGCGCTTTCTGCGCTCAGTCGGCGCACTTTGACACCGGCATCGCGCCTCATGGCATGATGGAACCCGAGCAGGTCGCCGAGGCCGTCCAGTTCGCCCGCGATCACGGCGCCAGCGCTTTCGGCGTGGTCAATAGCGGCCGCGGACCGACGCGCAAGGAATGGCCCAAGCTGATGGAAGCGGTGCGCGCCGCCAACGAGGTCGAGGGTATCTGTCACTGCGTCGATATCGGCACGTTGAGCGACGAACAGGCGCGCGAGTTGAAGGAAGCGGGCGTGCGGCGGGTCAATCACAACATCGAATCGTCTCGCGAATTCTTTCCGAAGATTGTCTCCACGCACACCTGGCAGGAGCGCGTCGAGACGGTCCATCGTGTCAAGAACGCCGGGCTGGAAGCGTGCTGCGGCTGCATTTTCGGCATGGGCGAATCGCTGGAGGATCGCGTCAGTGTAGCCTTCAGTTTGAAGGAATTGAATCCGAATGTTGTGCCGGTCAACTTCCTCAATCCGATCCCCGGAACGCCGCTGGAAAATGCACCGAAGCTGTCGCCGATGGAGATCCTCAAGATCATCGCGGTGATGCGGCTGATCTTGCCGAAGCAGGACCTCAAGGTGGCGGGCGGACGCGAGAAGAACCTGCGCGATTTGCAAAGCTGGATCTTCTACGTCGGCGCGACGAGCGCTCTCATCGGCAACTATCTCGCCACTTACGGCAGGCCGCACGGCGAGGATCTGCAGATGATCGCGGACCTCGGTCTGACGTGGTCCGACGATCGCGTCGGCGATGCCGATCCGTCAGTCGCGACCGAGGCTCTCGCGCCGTCGCCGTGGTCGCTGCCTGTTCTATCCTGAACGCTTTGGGCGAGCGTTGCGGCGTAAACCCGACGTTGCTTTGACTCTATCCTGGCTCTTTCGTCTCTGGGTTCGGGATTGGGCCATCATCCTTGAGCCGCTGGGCCAGCGCCGCCCGGGTTTCCGGGGACAGAGCCGCCAGTAATTCATCGACCGATAGCCCCTTCACGAGTTTCTTGGCCGGCAGACTCTTGAGAAGCTCCTCGATGGTTTCCTCTGCTAATTGTTCCAGCGCATCTTTCATGAGTGTAGCCTCCAGGCGATATCTCTCGAATAGTTGCAGCAGCAGCGTACTCGTCTCTTCCGAGCGCTGCCGATAGTGTTCTGCCCCATAGCGCAACAAGTCCGTCCGGGCGCTGAACAGGTGCAGCAGGGCGTTGTGTTCCTCCTGCGGCAACTCATGCACGACGATCAGACGAATCAGTCCCGTAAAGTGGGACACCTCGTAGACACCCGCCTGCACCGGCGTCAGCACTGCCCGTCGCGCCAGGGCTTGCGGAAAGCGAACGCTCACCGCGAACAGGCGGAAGTCCGTTTCGGGCAGCAGTTCCTGCATCGACGGGCTGACCTGCTTGACATAATTCACATAATGCCCGATGAACTCATTCAGCGCCCAGCCGTCCAGCGCTTCCTGATACGATTTGAAGCTGATCAGGTTGTGCGCCGCCAGGTCCTCGAAGCCATCGGGCAGCCGAACGGGCAGCGGTGTCGCCTCCTTGCGAATGATGACCACGTCGAGCAACTGTTGCTTGAGCGACAGGTCCTTCTCCATCTCCACGGTGACGGGCAGGCCACGGAAGAAGTCCACGAGGGACAGCCCAAACAGCCTGTGCCACGGTCTCGGCTCGCTCATCTCCCCTCCGGACGATTCCCCGCTGGCGCTTTATTATATCGGCACAG
>JBBSDR010000504.1:0-5686 GCA_038240465.1 Gemmatales bacterium | reverse complement strand
TCTGGCGCTGTTACAGGAGGCGCATGCCGCCGGCAAGTTGCGGTTTTACGGCGAACAGTCGGAGTTGTCGGAGGCGGAGGAGTTCGCGGGCTGGCGCCGGCAGCAATACGGGACAGACTGGGTGGTGTATGCGAAGGCGCCGTTTGGCGGGCCGGAGCAGGTGTTGAAATACCTGGCGCGGTACACGCATCGCGTGGCGTTGACGAACCATCGTCTGCTGAGTTGTGACGGGGAAACGGTGCGTTTCACGGCGAAGGATTACGCATCGGGAGGCCGTCGGAAGGTGGTGGCGTTGTCGGCCGAGGAGTTCCTGCGGCGCTGGCTGCAGCACGTGCTGCCGCCTGGCTTCGTGAAGATTCGTCATGCCGGGTTGCTGTCGAACCGGAAGCGGACGGAGCGGTTGGCGTTGTGCCGGCTGCTGCTGGCGCTGCTGGGAATGTTGCTGCCGGTGGTGAAGTGTCTGGCGGCAGCGGAGGTGAGCCGTCCGGTGCGCTGCTGTCCGCATTGCGGAGCGGAGCAGTGGGTAGTGGTCTCGTCGGTATTGCCGGAGGGGGCGAGCGTGGGGGAGGGAATGCCGTCGCCGTCGGGTTCAGACACGTCGTAGCGCAGGCTGGAGTAAACAGAGGCAGTCGAAAGAAGCCAGAATGGATCGCCGTGTTCCGCGGTGCGCGCCGAGGCTGGCTGGAGGGGATCGCTGAGGCGGCAAGGAATTGGTCGCGTTGTCGTGGCGCACAGCGAAGAGGAACGTGTCGGGCGAAATTTTGCTTGCGGAGACGGAGCGAACGGGATAGAAGGGAGGGAGATCCAGCGGCGGTGGGGATAGCGTGTCCATAGCGTGCCGGGTTTCAGAATCCCGGTGAGCGGTTCAGTCCAACAGCGTTCTATGCGTTGTGTCCGCCTTCACGATCAGGGCGAACGGACATGGTCTTCCCTGGCGGACACAACGCATAGAACGCTCCTGTTCTGTTCGGCGTCACTGAAGCACTCATTGGGAGGAATCTCGTGATGTCCAGCGCGGCCCCACCTCCCGTTTCACCCCCTGCCAACGACGAGCCTCGTTCGGCACTCTTGCCGTGGCATCTTCAGATCGCAGCCCTAATCGCGGTCTTGGGGGCAATCGGTCTGTTAATTTTTTCGCTCGTCCAGCCATCACGGGTGGAGACTCGACCGAGTCAATTCTTCGTCTGTGCCGGGCTGGGAGTCTGTCTGGCCGTTCTGTTCTTCGTGTTCTGGCCGGATAAATTCGTTATGGACAAGGTCCCCTATATCAACGTCCCGGTGCGCGTGACAGGGCCAGTGGTTTTGTGGATTGTAGTATTCCTTCTTCTTTGGGCGCTGGTTCCGCGAGCCGACCGATATGGAGGACTGTTTCATCCTGATGGCAACAAAGAGCCCATCTTTTTCAGCACAGAGGACACCCTCAAGCGCGTCGATGGAAAAGAATATGAGTATCGGCTCATCCCAGACAAGGAGCAGCGACTGCTTGAGGCAGTATATGTCGAGTTCGACAAGGGCGAAGACACCTTTGAAGCCGTCTTCAAACATCACAACCGCCGAGAGGTGCGAGTCAAGTTCGTCCGCGGACAATCTAACTTCGACATGTCAGAATTCGGGAAGGAGTGAAACCATGAGAGTGATTACTACTGTCTTTGTACTACTCCTGACGTGCCTGCCGGAATCCGCGCGGGCCGCTGATGAGACAATCGCAGAGAGAATCTACACACTGACCAAGCTGAGTAACATGAGAAAGGATCTTGACAAAGTCAAGGACAGCAAGGTCCGCGACATTCTGTTCAGTGACGATGAGAAGGTCGATGCTCTGCTTCTCAAGATCAAGTACAGAGGAGAAAAGGTGCTGGAGATTAGCATTTCTGTCACGCGCACGTCCTCACCCAAGGTGGAATTCATCAAAAGCCTGTCGAGCGGTGACGATTTTGATCTCCTGGTTGCTAAGCTGAAACTCTGATTCAGGTTTGGGCTTGTCACAACAAAGAAAAGGGACAAAGAAAAGGGGACAGACCCCGAACCAAATTATATGATAAAGCTGAATTTGGTTCGGGGTCTGTCCCCCTTTTCTTTGCAATGTTCTTCCAGGCGGCCCCGGCAACTGAACTGGGTCGTTCGGCGAGAAGACGGACATGGCGCTTCGAGGTATGCTGTCAAGCCCGCGTGAGCCGGCTGCTGAGTGTGGTCGTTGAAGGATCTTCATCCCAATAGGATGAGAGTTCCCGAACTCGGAGAAATGAACATGAGACGCACCGTTCTGCTGGCAACCGCAATGGGTTGTTTTGCTATTTCCGGTTACGTCCGGCCCGAGCCACATTCAGTGCCCCCCTTGGATATCAAGTATTCAGTACCCCCCTTGGATATCAAGTTCATGGATCTGTGCCGGCTCCCAAAGGATCGCGTGCAAGTCTATGACCCCAACACTGGTGTTTTTCATATTGACTTCTATGGGGCAGAGTGCGGGGGGCGTAGCGGATTTGAGGTGGTAAGAGTAGCCGAAGGAACCACGGAACCAGTGGTATTCCGGCTGACGGGGCTTACAGATATGTACGGCTTTGATGGACTGCCTCTCACGCTTGCGGTTGACGGGAAGAACTATCTTGTTGACATGACGAGGGATCCCGGATGCTGCTGGGAATCCAAGCTCATCCGTGACAACACGTTGTTTCGGGTCGAGAGCAAGTTTGTGACAGAGTATACATACGAACGTCCTATTCGAATGATCGAAGTAACCGTCGAATTCACCGAGAAGGGCAGATTGCTATTGAAACCTGGAACGCAGATCTTCTGTGTCATGGGGAGTTAGTGGTAAACATTCCACGCTGCGTGCGCCGCGAGACCCCGCGTAGGAACGGCAAAGAATAAGGGGACAGACCCCGAACCAAATTAGGAAGGGCAAAGAATAAGGGGACAGACCCCGAACCAAATTATATGATAAAGCTGAATTTGGTTCGGGGTCTGTCCCCCTTTTCTTTCCCCTTCCCCCTTTCTTGGCCTTTTCTTGGCCGACACCTTTTCTTGGCCACTTCACTGGGGAGAGGTTGCGGTGGTTCGCAGGAGGTAGCGATGCTGCGGTACAAGGCGGGTTACAAATACGTCACCACGGGCATCCATGCGCAGGTGCTGGACTTCCCGGCGGCGATTACATGGGGGGCCGACTTGGACGAGGCGCGGCGTGCGTTAGCGCTGGCGCTGGTGGACGTCGCGGAGGCGGCGGTGGAGTCGGGTCAGCCGCTCCCCATTCCCGACTCAACCGCGGCGGACCTTGAAATGGATATTGAGGAGCCGATTTACCTGCACCTGGGCGCAAGCAGCGAGGTGCGAGAGGTTCCTGCGGGTGTGGTGTCATGAAGCGTCAGGACTTGCTCCGGCACCTCCGCCAGCACGGTTGTCGGTTGCTCCGAGAGGGAGGGGACACTCGGTGTGGGCGAACCCAGCGAACAACCATCAGTTGTCTATCCTGCGTCACCGCGAAGTGGATGACTACACGGCGCGGGCGATCTGTCGCCAGTTGGGGGTTCCAGAGCCGTAACGCGCGAGCCGAGATCGCCGAACCAGGTACAAAACGGGGTCAGACACCGAAACCACATGCTGGGCCATGAGATCGGCCATGTCGTCCGCGGTCACGCGATGGAACGCCTTGTCGCCAGTTCGCTGCGCGTGCCGGTATCGGGAGTGGTCTCGGCGCTGTTGCGGCAGGGTTACGTTCAGGATCAGGAACTGGAGGCGGACCGCGAGGCAGTGCAGCTCAGCCGCCGGGCCGGCTTCGATGCCGCCGCGGGAGTGCATCTGCTCGAACAGTTGCGATTGAGCCTGGCGGGGCCGTCGGAGTTGATGGGCTATTTCGCCTCGCATCCACCGTGGGACGTGCGGCTGGACCACCTGCGAAGGCAGCTTGCGGTGTAGGAAACGCTTCAAAGGGATGCCTTCAGATCGAAAACGTACATGTGCCGAACTGCTACCCCCCGATACTCACCGGATGCGAAGGATGCGGCAGGTCTCTTCGTAGCACTCCTCCCGTTCGAGCGGCACGGCGAGATTGTCGGCGAGCCACAAGGGCAGTGTGGGCAACGGCTGGCCGACGGATTGCGGTTTCCATCCCTTCCCTTCAGTTCGAGGAGCGGATGCCGACCTGAGCGAGCGTCCGGGCGGTGACGAAGGCATCGAGCCAGGCGTCAAGCTGGTCCGGTTCGGTGCAGCCCTCGATGAGGTTTGTGGTCTCCACCGGCAGATCGCCGAAGCGAAGCCGCAGCAGCCGCAATAGCGTTTGCCGTGCCTTGTTCAACTGTCCTTCTTCGCGAAACATGTCGGCGATGGTCCTCTTCATCTCACTCACCTCCTGCCGTCGGCGTTCGTTCCTGACAGACTGTTCGATGCGTTCTTGCAACTCCGCGTGTTCGGTAGGCACTCGTTCATGATACACCAGAGCGTGCAGGTACGACATCAGTTCCTGCCAGCGCAGACCGCCCGATCGGGGCAGCTTTTCCAGGGTCCGGACTGCCTCTTCCAGTGAATTCTCAAATGCGGCTCGCTGCTCGCGCCGGGCCTGAAACACTCGCAACACCTGTCCGAATGCGCCGCCCTGGCCGACCAGATGGGCCGGGTCCGTTTCGGGCAGGTTGACAAACAAAGGCTTGAGGGATGGCAGATATTCTTCGACTTCGGGGACGGGGACGAACAGATCGGCAAGCCGTCCCAGGTCGGGCCAGGGGCGCACCCCGGTGTAGAAGACGATCGGCAGCACAGGTTGAAAGCGAAAACCGTCGAGAGAACCGTGGTCTTGCAACCACGACCGCATCTGCGAACTCAGAATGCCGACATCGTATTGCAGGACTCGAAACAGCATGAATTCATCGAGATCGCTCTGGTGTTCGAGAAGGATATAGACCAGCAGCGAGCGGCGTCGGCCCTTGAAAGGGACACGCAGGACAAGGTCGGATTCGATGTGGCGATAGTCGCGCTGGACATAGTTCGTCGGATCGGGCTGGAGATGCTTGAAGTCGAGAAGCGGAACGAGGGCTGACCTGGCGATGCACAGCAGATCGCGGAGGTTGTCCGGCTGCTGCAACAGCAGTTTCATACCGTTCTCGGGAAAGTGACGGGCAAAGTCGATCGGTCGCGTTGTCGTCACTGTTCCTCCAGAAACACATACGATGGATCATCCCTGACGCTTGAACACAACCATCGCCAGGGGCGGCACTGTCACGCTCAGCGTGAACGGTCGATTGTGGGATGCCGTCCACCACGCTTCACGACCGCCCTCGTTGCCCAGGCCGCTGCCGCCGTAATCGCCGCCGTCGCTGTTCAGCACTTCCTTCCAGAATCCTCCCACCGGCACGCCGGTGTGATAGCCATAACGCGGCACCGGCGTGAAGTTGCACACGATCAGGAACCAGTCCTCAGTCGATTTCCCACGGCGCAGCATTGAAATGACGCAGTTGTCCGCATCGTTGGCGTCCACCCATGAGAACCCGGCCGGGTCGCAGTCCAACTCGTGCATGCCCGGCTCGTCGCGATACAGCTTGTTGACGTCCGCCGCCCAGTGAGCGATGCCGGCATGCTCCGCGCGATGGAGCAGCGACCAGTCGAGGCCCGTGTCGTGGTTCCACTCGTTCCACTGGCCGAACTCGCCGCCCATGAACATCAGCTTCTTGCCCGGCTGCGCGATCAGGTAGCCCAG
>JBBSDR010000503.1:0-5703 GCA_038240465.1 Gemmatales bacterium | reverse complement strand
GTGGCCGAGAGCGGCCGGCACGAGAATCGTACATTGAAGAGTGAGAAGGTCTTCGTTGCTGATCGGCTCGCCGCCGGGGAAGTCGTGGACGGATGCGCCCGTGGCGACATACTTGACCAGGGCGGGCAGGTCGAGTCCTTTCGGATTGTGAATGGCGCCATAGCGGTCGCCGACGCCGGTGATCTTGACGCCGCGCAGCGCCAGTTCCTCGCAGGCGATGGAACCGACGTTACCGAAACCCTGCACGACGGCCGTCGATTGGCCCGGATCGATGTTGAGGTGGCGAAGCGTCTGCATGATGCAGTAGGTGACGCCGCGTCCGGTGGCCTCACGGCGGCCGATGCAGCCGCCCAGCTCGACCGGCTTGCCCGTGACGACCTCCGGACAGGCATAGCCAACCTTCATCGAATAGGTGTCCATGATCCAGGCCATCGTTTGTTCGTCGGTGCCGAGGTCCGGGGCCATCACGTCCATGCGCGGCCCGATGATCGGCAGCACTTCTTCGGTGAAGCGGCGCGTGAGCCGTTCCAGTTCACCCATGGAAAGCTTGGCCGGATCGCAGGCGATGCCGCCCTTGGCGCCGCCGAAGGGCAGGTTCATGATACCGCACTTCCACGACATCCACATGGCCAGGGCCGCCACCTCGCCGAGATCGACGCTGGGATGATAGCGCAGCCCTCCCTTCGCCGGCCCGCTGGTCAGCGAGTGCTGCACGCGATAGCCGACGAATACCTCGACGCGGCCATCGTCCATCCGCACCGGGATGCTGACCACAAGGGCGCGTCGCGGCCGGGCCAGCCGCTTCAGGATCCCCTTGTCGATTTCGATGACCTCGGCGACACTCTCCAGTTGACGGCAGGCCATCTGGAACGTCGGCGAGTTATCGAAGACAGCATGGGGATCGTGGATGACAGGAGGTTTATCAGGAACGGAGAGGGTTGGCGCGGCCACAAGGTTCTCCTTCTTCTTGCCGCTTGCGGCTTGGCGGGCTTCTTGCCGCTTGCGGCTTGGCGGCTCTGCCCACAGTTCTCCAGAAGAATTATACTGTCCCCTGGCTCAGGGAGGCTGACTCATGGCGGATGTACTGATCGTCGGCTGTGGATATCTCGGTTCGCGCGTGGCGGCCCGCTTTCAACAGCAGGGCCATCGTGTGTTCGCCACCACGCGCAGCCCGCCTCGCGCCGCCGAGTTCGAGGCAGCCGGGATCACTCCCGTCGTCTGCGATGTCACCGAGCCGGATACACTTCGAGAGTTGCCGCGCGTCGATGCCGTGGTGTACTGCGTCGGACTCGACCGCGGCGCGGGGAAATCCATGCGGGAGGTGTACGTCGATGGGCTGACGAACTTCTTCCAGCGGCTGCCTTCACCGGGCAAGTTCGTCTTCGTGTCGAGTACCAGCGTCTATGGCCAGCACAAAGGCGAGGAGATCGACGAGGCATCCCTGACAGAGCCGGTTGAGGAATCGGGGCGGATCGTCCTGGCTGCGGAGCAGGTCTTGCGCCAGCTTTTTCCTCCGGCGATCGTGCTGCGTTTTGCCGGCATCTATGGGCCGGGCCGGCTGCTGCGTGAGAAGGCGATTCGCGCCGGCGAGCCTCTGGCCATCGATCCCGACAAATGGCTCAACCTCATTCACGTCGATGACGGCACCTCGGCCGTAATGGCGGCTCTGGAGCGCGGACAGGAAGGGGAAACCTGCATCGTCTGTGACGATTGTCCGGTGCGGCGCGGCGCTTTCTATGAGTGTCTGGCACGGGAGTTGAATGCGCCGGTCCCGCGTTTCGTGCCGGCTGCGGTTCCCGAGACGGCGAATCGAAGGCTATCGAATCGGCGCTTGAGGCAAAAGTTGGCCGTTGACTTGCTTTATCCCGATTACAAGCACGGTTTGCGGGCCGCGTGCCATTTTTAAGGCAGATTCTGGATGCACGACGGCATCGATTTCGAGTATGCTGCTGATTGTGACTCGGGCGAGCGGGGGGCTTATGCCCCCTGTTTGTGCTAACTCCCTTGTGTGACTGACAACAGGAACGCGTCATGACAGTCCCCTCGCGCTCCGCCGAACTGTTCGATCGCCTCCTCACGCACAATCCGTTCACGGATAATCGCGTCAACGCGCCGTCCGACGACGACGTCGATCTGGCCGAGTTGAACCGCGTCGCCTTCGAGCGGCTGACCGGCCTGGCCCGCGAGGCGCTGGCCGAGCGGCGCGGCATCGGCGCCATGCTCTGGGGCGAGGCCGGCGTTGGCAAGAGCCATCTGCTGTCGCGCCTCGACCGCTGGGCGCGTTCCGACGGACAGGCCTGTTCCATCTACCTGCACAACCTCCTGGCCAGCCCCGCCAACCTGCCGCGCGTGCTGCTGCGGAACGTCATCGGTAAGTTGACCTGGACCGAGCGTTCCTCGTTCTCGGGAACGGTCCTTTTTCAGCTTCTCTCGAACGCCATCGGCCGGGCGCTGGGCGATATCAACGGCTTCCGCTCCTGGCCGGTCCTGCGCCAGACGCTGCTCGACGTCCTTGTCGGCGCCGCACCGGCCGGCCCGGCTGATGCCGGCCTTGCCGATCCGACCGTCGTCGAGATCCTGTTCCGCTTCTATCGTTCGGTGCTGCGCCGCCGGCAGGGCAAGGAAGACGGAATGACGGCGGCCCTGGCCGTGCAGTGGCTGCGCGGCGACGCCATTCCGGCCCAGGCCGCGCACGAGTTGCTCGGTCTGCCTCCGGGCCGTGACCCTGATGGCCCCGTTCAGATCGAGGACGCTCAGCAGATCAAGCAAGTCCTCGTCGCCCTGTCGCGGCTGACCGCAGCGTGCGAGCAGCCGTTCATCCTGGCCTTCGACCAGGTCGATAATCTCGAAGACCAGCAAGCCGCGGCGCTGGCGCGTTTCCTCGAAGCAGTTATCGACAGCGCCCGGAACATGCTCGTCGTCACCGCCGGCATCCAGGCCAGCCTCGCGGGCTGGCACGACAACCGCGTCATTCAGGATTCCGCCTACGATCGCCTGGCCCAGATCCAACTGCAGCTCATCAAGCTGACCCCCGGCCAGGCACGCCAGTTGCTCGAAGTGCGCGTGCGCCACTTTTTCGAGCCATACGAGGAAGTCGCGGATGTCCGCCAACTGCTCTTCGACGACCCCCTGTTTCCGCTCGGCTCGCGCTGGTTCGAGCAGCAGTTGGGGCAGACACTGGAGGTGCGCCCGCGCGAGATCCTGAACGCGGCCCGTGAGGCGTGGCATCGCGAACAGAACTGGCTGCAGCAGTCCGGCGGTCCGGGCTGGCTGGCCGGGTGGCGGGAACGTCAAGCGAGTGAAGATGGCCTGCTGCCTCCTCCCAATGTGACCGAGTTCGAGCTGAACGAGTTGATCGACCGAGCCATCGACGAACACATGACGGTGCATGTGGCCAATCTGCGCGGCATTCCGCCGGATCGCGAGTCGCTGGCCGAGGGACTGGCGCAGCTGCTGGAAGAGAACCGCCGGCTCGACCCCTCGTTGCCGTTGCTGCGCGTGCTGCGGCCCGAAGAAGTGGAGACGCCCTGCGCGACGGCCTATCATCTCTTCCTCGACCATCGCAGTCTCGACGGCAGCGAGGCGCGGACCGGTGTCGTGCTGGCCTATGCCGCGAGCGCCAATTCGACCTATCACATGCTGTCGAAGCTCAACGAGGACCTCGAACCGCCGGGTCGCTTGCTGATCCTGGCGAGCGAGGCCGGCGTGCAGGTGGGCGACAAGGGACAGGAGCGTCTGAACGCCTTGGACGCCCGAACGGGCTGCGCCGTGGAAATCCTGAATGTGCCGGCCGTGGAGCTGGTCACGCTCGACGCTCTGAACGCGACGTGGAACCTGGCCCGCAGCGAGGACCTTGACGTCACCTTGCCGGACGGTCGGACGCGAAGCGTGACGCCGGACGAGGTGATCGGGTCGCATCATCGCAAGGGGCGATTCGCGCAGTCGAGCGTGCTGAGGGCAGCCCTGGCGAGTCCGCTGCGGGCCGCGATTCCGTCCGAGGCGATGGCCGTGGCGATCGCGGAACCCGAGCCGGTGATGGCGATGGCCGCGATGGCGATGCCGGCGTTGCCGCTGGACTTCCCCTTCCCCGCGGCGCCGATGGCTGCTCCAGTGGCCGGGCCTATGTCGGAGATGCCGTCCTTCGACGATCTGTTCTTTGAGGATGCGCAACCCGCGATGCCGGTTGCGGAAGCGCCTGCGATGGCGGTCCCGCTCGAGGAGCCGATGGCGGCCATGCCTGTCGAGTTGGCTCCGGAAGCCGAAGAGGTCGTGTTCGAGGAAGACGAGGCAGAAGTCGTCTTCCTGTCGGATGAGACCGTGGCAGCGCCGGTCATGGGCGAGGAGGACGTCGAGGCCATTCTGTTCGCGATGGATGACGAGGAGGAAGGGGCCGTGCTGTTGTCGGCGGAGGACGAGGAAGAGGAAGGAACGATCATGCTCGGCGCCGCGGCCGAGGAGGAAGTCGAAGCGATCCTGCTTGAGGACGAGACTCAGGACGGGATAATCGAGTTGAGCGACGAGGAAGCCGAGGCGATGCTTCTGGACGATGATGAGGAGCCGAATTTGGAGTTGTGATTTTCCGCCGCTTGCGGCTTAGCGGGCAGTTCGCTCATCCGCTAAGCCGCAAGCGGCAAGAAAGCAGTACGCAATCCAGCGGGCAGTTTCTCCTCAAGGAATCCACGCATCCTGACGCACAACCAGGATCACTCCCTCGTCAAGTGCAACCTCGAGTTCCTCGCGCAGCACTCGGAAGTACGCATCAGCCTCGGACACCGGGGAAGAGAGGATCACGAAATAGCTGTTGGGCGAGCGGCAGGTTCAAACATACCCGGTGGGACAGGCGTCTCGCCTGTCCGGACAGGCGAGACGCCTGTCCCACCGGGTAGTTCACCTCTTGCCGGTCGCCTTGTAGTTCATCTCCGGAGCCTGGCCCGGAGTGGTTGGATCGCGAAGGCCGAATCCAGTCGAGTTAGGGAGCCTAGTGAACCCGCCAAAGTGTTCGGCAAACATTTGATGAAGGTGTTCGAGGTCGTCAGCCGTCGCTTTCTGGCGTTTCCGCGGCATGATCTCTTCGAGAGGAATGGTGATGGTGTATCGCCACACTGCCTCCCCCGGTCCCATACGAACTCTCAGTTCGGGGACGGCGCACGGGTCGAGCGCTGTGCGATTGAAGGGACGCTGGCTCCCCCGCTTTCGTTTCGCCATTGGTTTTCACGGCTACGAGAGGAGTTCAAAGGGAATCGCTTCTCGCTTCAAGATATCGAGTTGATCGTTCGTGACAAGAAAGCGGAAGTCGGTGAAACCGCAGTAGGACTCCCGACTCTCGCCTAGCGCCATGATTGCCCGCTTCCGCGATTCCCTATCTGGGATGCGGATGAGATGGGCGTGGAAAGTTGCAAGCTTCTCGCCATTACCATCCCTCGCCTCCGCCACGGGTGTCCCAGGCCGTTTCTTGGCGTTCAATGGATGGCTCCTTGTCTTCGAGACCGTCAGTTCCTTGCTTTCCCCACTCCCAGGCTATTATATTACGCCGGCAAGAAAGTGAATCATTGTCGCCGCCGCCCGGCTGGTCCGGGCGGGGCGCTGTTTGGCAACCAGAGAGTGGCGACGATGCCCTCGCCGCCGCCCGGCTTGTCCGGGCGGAGCGCTGTTTGACGGGGATAAATCCGCCTCGTCCTCTGGTATCCAAACAGCGCTCCGCCC
>JBBSDR010000502.1:0-5704 GCA_038240465.1 Gemmatales bacterium | reverse complement strand
TCGCCCTTCTGAACGAGGAGAAACCGATGGCCACTCAACCTGTTGACAAACCATTCCGCGTGGGGGTCTTCGACACCGTCGCACACGCGGACCGCGCGGTCCACAACCTGCTGGCGGCCGGCTTCTCCAAGGAGCAGATGACCGTCATGTGTTCCGACAAGTACAAGGAGCAATTCTTCGACAATCTACCGACGCCGGAGCAAGCCGGCTCGCACACGCCCGTCGCCGTTGCGACGGGAGGTCTCATCGGTGCCACGATCGGCGGGCTGCTCCTGGCGGCAACTGCTATTTCGACCGGCGGCGCCACTCTGCTCGCGGCCGGGACTGTGCTGGTTGGTGGCGGCGCCATCGCGGGCAGTTTCACCGGTGCCATGGCGACACGCGGTTTCGAGAACGAGGTGGTCAACTACTACGACCAGGCCGTTCAGCGCGGCAAGATCCTGGTGGCCGTCGAGGTCCACGGGGAAGGGAAGGAAGCGAGGCTCGCGGAAGCGGAACACATTCTCGCGGAGGCCGGAGTCGAACCGAAGGCGCTGGTACGCGGATAAGGTCGCCCGGGCACTTCCGCTTGCGTTTCGCGCTCTGAGGCGACCGGCAGGAAATAAGGACGGGCTTCCTCGCCCGTCCTACAAATTCGAATCTCTGGGCGATTTCATTCTGCCGTTCGCCTTCCACAGGGTTTTCATGAGACGCTGGCGGAAAAATTCTTGACAAGCTCTAACGCTCTGGATAGCGTACTCAATAGTCCTTAATCACTTTCTGAAAAAAAACATCCGAGTACGGCCTGCGGCAACAGCCGAATCCGCCGGTTCTTCGGTAGCAAAGGACACGACGAGATACGGCTCAACTCCTTCAAGAAGGGCATTGAGGAGCGCATCGAAGCGGAAAACGCGAACCTCCACACCCTCGACGATCTCAAGGGCTTCATCGCCAGTCGGGCAAGCCAGTTCCAGATCACGCCGCCGCGTTCCATGCGTGTCACGAATCCGGAACGCGACCTCGTCCAGCTTTTTCACGACCTCGTCGGAGACGAACTCGAAGAAGCTGACCGGCACCCCTACCGATCCGAGACCGGATGCGGCTGATGCCCCCCAGGAGCGTTTTGATCGCCTGACCCCGTTTTGTTCGCCCCATTTTGTTCGTTCTCTTTAGGGGATGCAGGGTGCGGCTACGGCAAGAAAGTTCTCGACTTCGGCACCCTCTCAGGCAATAATCATCCGGGTGGTGGGTTCACACGCTGTTGCTTGTTGCATCTTGCACCATCGACAAGCCTTCTCTCCGTGAAATCTCGCAAGAAAGGAAGGCGATGACATGACACAGGGGAATTCCGCACCAGCATCCAGTTCGATTAGCAAATGGCAAGTCATTATTCCGGTGATCACCGCTTTTCTATCCCTTGTGGGAACCTTGGGTGTCGCTTACATGGGGATGATTCCCAACCTGCATAAGACCTCACCGCCCCAGGAAAGTCAGGTGGGGACATCCCGAGCTTCCAGCCAGGCACCGCATGTGCAGTTGTTCTGGTTTGCGAACGAGGCCCCGATTTCAGCCGAGGCGTTTGCCCTGAGAGCGAAGGAAGCCTTGAATCGAGGGAAGTTCACCGGGATCGAGGACAAGGGCGATTTTGTATTTGGTTACAATATCGACTATGTCGGTGGAGTGATACACGTCTCGTCGGGGGCGGTTGTATTCGTCGTCTCGGGTCCAGACTGGCAACGAGCGCAAACAATGGTGGAGAATCTGAAAAGAGGGTTCTGAAGGACCCTCCGCAAGTTGACGCTCCAGGCAAAATAAACGCCCGGCAAAGGTCCCAGGAACCGGTATTAGCGCTCATATGAATCTCAATATCGGTTGATGGCACTGTTTCCGCACCTTTTCTGCGCGGGTAAGATGAAGGCACACAAGGTGAAAGGAGCGAAGTCATGAAATGGCAGGATCGAATCAGTATCACGCCGAATGTTTGTCACGGTAAGGCGTGCATCAAGGGTACGCGCGTCATGGTGTCCGTGGTGCTTGCGAATGTCGCCGCCGGAGAGCCGTTCGAGAGCATCATCAGCGGCTATCACATCATGAGGGAGGACATCCAGGCGGCGTTGTACTTCGCGGCGGACCTGGCTCAAGACCGGTACATTCTCCTCCCCGAGGCGAGTTGAGATGCTGTTCAAGATCGACGAGAACCTGCACGAGGAGGTTGCGGAACTGCTGCGGCAGCACGGCCACGATGCGGTAAGCGTCTTCGGCCAGCACTTGCAAGGTCATCCAGATGACGACGTCGCGGCCGTATGTCGGCGCGAAGGCCGCGTCATCGTAACTCTGGATTTGGACTTCTCCAATATCCTGACGTACCCACCGGAGGACTACGCGGGCATCATCGTCTTGCGCCTGCACGACCCGAGCCGGCCGCCCGTCGTGGCGGCAATGCGCCGGCTGCTCCCTCTGCTGCCAACCGAGCCACTCGCCGGGCACTTGTGGATTGTGGATGATGCCGGCATGCGTATCCGGCCGGGAGGTCCGCCGTGACTCTCTTCGACTCGCTCATCGGCGCGCTCCAGAAGGCGGCGGACGGCACCTTGGGGTCAGGATCTGCTCGCACAACTCTGCCCTCCGCCCCGATTCCTGCCATAACCAGGACCGCACGCGATTTCATCCGCCGGTAGCAAGCAAAGGGGTCAAACCCCGAACGGCCGACGTAAACTCTTGACAGGATCACGGCAAACGTGAAGAAGGACAAGTGCATCCACAAATCCGTCGCGATTCCCCAGGCGACCGAGCGGCTGGAAACGGAACTGGCAAGCTTCGGCAACAGATGGGACAATATCTTGAAGGAACTCGGCTTCGGCGAGTGAGGGAGCCAACATGACCACGATCAAAGCCACGGTGCGGAACGGTCGCATCGAAGTCGCTGAACCGCTCGACTTGCCCGACGGAACGGAACTGTTGATCCCGCTGCCGAATGGATCGCAGGAGAGGGAGGAAGACCGCCTTATGACACCAGAGGAGATCGCCCGTGTACTGGCAGCGATGGACAAGGTTGAGCCGTTCGTCTGGACAGAGGAAGAGGGCGCCGCCCGGGAAGCGGATCGGCTCGCCCGCAAGGAATGGGAGAAGGCCCACTTCAACGAACACGCCGACAACCTGCGGAGGCTCTGGGAGAGACCAAATACCTCCTCGACAGCGGCATCCTCTCCGCGTTCATCGACCGCCGTCAGGGTTGAATAAAAAGTTCCAGGGACGAATGGCACTTCCATGCTAAGCCTCATTGTACTAATTACTTATGGTTATGGTTTTGGCACTTTGACAAACCGGCTGCCGAATCCTCACCGGACTCTCCTCGCTTCACCCCGCAAACCCAGCAGCTGCCGCTCATCCCAGCCGGCGCGCGCGAAAAAACGGGTCAGACCCCGAACGTCACCCTACTGGGAGGCAAGCAAATCGGGTGGATGGGCCGGGTCAAATAGCCGTTCTCGTGCGCGTTCTGAAGATCGCAGTTGGAGCGTCGGCTACTGAAAGTGCTGTACACCTTGAAGCAGACAGCGAAGGGGCGGTCAGTGATCGGAACAGGCTTGCGGCCCGTCTTACCTGCCGGGCGCTGCGGTTCCTCGATGCCGCGATATCGACGAACTTCTGATCGATCCTCCCTGTAGAATTACGCCAGCGAGTTCCGATCGAGTCTCATCTGATGCAGGATCGTCGCGTCGAGGTGCTTGAAGTGCTGTGAGCCTCCGGCGAACGCGTGAGGAGAACGCGCTCGCCAGAGGCTCGCGGCTAAACTTGACACTGTTGATAAACGCGCCCCAAGAAGCGGCTGCAAACTTCTGGAAATGCGACATGGCACGCTGCGAACAAGGCTATCTCTGTGAGGTCTGCGGTCTCGAAGTCGAGGAGATTACCGAGTCCGATCTCTATCTGCGGTTCGTTCTCGGCGAGGTCGATCCCGAGAAGTTGCACGTCCTGCCGGAACGACACATCCGCTGCAATCCCGCCCTGGCCCAGTACATCGTCGATCCAGCCTTTCCTGCCATTCGCTGCGAGGGCCTCTTCGCCAAAGAGGCCCTCGATTCCGAGTGGGTGGCCGAGGAGGAGCGGCGCGTCACACGCGCCTGGAAGCGATTGCAGGAAATCCCGTCGCTGGGAATCGCGATTGTCGAGTATCCGCTGCCCGAGGCGCGCACGCGCTGGCAGAGTCAGTAATCAGGCGGACTCGACGCGCTCGAACTGCTGGCCGAACCTGCCGACGACTTCATCGGGATTGAGATTGAACACGACGCGGCCCGTGGCACGCCAGCGTTGGCCATCATGGACGAAGACCGCCGAGGCGTTGCGCAGGTTGCCGACGGCGGCTAGCCCTTCCATGTCGCCGCCCTCAATGGCCTCGAAGCTAATCGTTACGCCGGCAAGGGCGGTGAGTTGTCCCGACTGACGATCGCGCGCGAACGCGAGCAGGGCCTCCCAGTCGCAGCCACTCCAGCGAAGGCCGCGCGGCTTGCCGCTGGTCGAGGCGATGCGGAAGAAGTCGGCCTCCAGATGCTCGCGCTGCTGGGCAAACTGCCGGCGCGCCTGATCGACGTTCACGCGCCGGCCAGTCCAGAACCAGAGCAGGACGGCAACAAGGACCACTGCCGCGGCGATCCACAGGCCGATCATCGCCACCTCTCCCTGGACTCGGGCCAATGACAGCACACGCGCAGGTTGTTCTACACCCGGGCCACGAAAAAACCCGCGAGAAGGCGCCTCGCGGGTCGGGGGGAGAAGGATGTTGATCGGTCACCGAGACAGAGATCGCTCGACTGTCAATGAAAACCGCGTGCCGTCCGCATGGATCCTGGATGGATTGGATGTCAAGTCAATGGCTC
The DNA here is from genome assembly GCA_038240465.1 of Gemmatales bacterium. GTDB lineage: Bacteria > Planctomycetota > Planctomycetia > Gemmatales > Gemmataceae > JBBRIK01. The sequence goes on along the minus strand of JBBSDR010000502.1, from coordinate 851 downwards.
GAAAGGGCTTGCGGCCAACGAACGCGGAAGGGATTTCCTGGAGGTGAAGGCGGGCGCGCGAGGAATTCGTATCGAAGCGGATGCCGGCGCAAACAGAACTTTACATCTCTTCTTGAGGCAGATTGCTTGAGGCGTCTGCTTCGAGCCGGTAAGCTGGAGGGACTGTCCTCGCCCTTCTCATCGCTGGTTGTGGGAGTTCATCATGAGCACGGGAAATGAAGGGGTCGATCGCCAGCAGATGCGCGTCAAGGAGTTTATGCAACTCCTGCCCCTCACCCTCGAGATCGCCGGTCTGCCCCGGGGCGAGATCGGCCGGTACTTCAACGAGGGCCAGATGGAGGTGCGCGTCATCACCATCAAGCTCGCCTACAAGCTCGCGCGCGGGTTGCTGCAGGACATAGCCAAATCCTGAGAGCATTCGGCACATTGCCCCGGCACGCTTACAATGGCTAGACCTTCAAGGAGACAGAAATGAAACGCACCGCATCGGCCGTCTGGCTCGGCGATCTGAAACAGGGAAAGGGCAGCCTCTCGACTCAGAGCGGCGTCCTCAAGGAAACGCAGTATTCGTTCGCGACGCGCTTCGAGAACGGCGCCGGCACCAACCCGGAAGAACTCATCGCCGCCGCTCACGCCGGCTGCTTCACTATGGCCCTGTCGGCATCCCTCGGTAAGGCCGGCTTCACCCCCGAGAAGCTCTCGACCCAGGCGACGCTCACCCTGGAACAGGTCGAAGGCAACTGGACCATCACAACGATCCTTCTGGAACTGAACGCGCGAATTCCCGGCATCGCTCGCGACAAGTTCGAGGAGATCGCCGCCGACGCCAAGGCCAACTGTCCTGTTTCTCG
>JBBSDR010000501.1:0-5708 GCA_038240465.1 Gemmatales bacterium | reverse complement strand
TCGCAGCCGTCTTCGATGTTCGCTCATTTTTGCGGCACCAGCGCTTTCAGGTGAGCGTATAGATCGGCGATGTCGCGATCGTCGAGGCGGTCGAGAAGGCCGGACGGCATCAGCGACAGCGGAGATAGCTTTTTCTCGGCGATCTGCTTGTTCACCAGCCGAACCGTCGTCGCCGGGCCGGTCTGCAGCAGCACACTATCGACGGCCTCGTAGACGAGAATGCCCTGGTAGGTCTTGCCCTCGTCGGTCGTGAGGACTGTTGTTCGATAGCGCGCCGAGACGTCCTTGCTCGGCCGCAGGATGGCGGTGAAGAGATCGGCGCGCGAGAAGCGGCCGGCGATGCCCTGCAAGTCCGGTCCCAGCGCCTGGGAGCCGGAGTGGCAGGCGATACAACTGGCCTTCGTGAAGACAAGCCGGCCGCGCTCGGCGTCGCCCTTTGGCCAGTCGATGCCCGCCAGTCGCTTCGTCCACGCCGTCATATCGACACCATCCTCGCCGCCGAGTTTCTCCGCCTCTTTCGGATGCGTCTTCTTGAGCCAGTCGATCCAAACTTGCTTGTCGGTTTCGGACAGGTCCTGGCCAGTGAGCCGGCGCAGGAACTGGCCGATCTGGGCGCGTGTTTTGTCCTCCTCCTTGCCGTCGGGCAAGAGCCGCATCGCCTGGACGAGCGAGAACAGCGTCGGCCCGTCCTTGCTCGGCGGCAGGTTGGTAAGGGCGTCGAGGCAGACGCGGACCACGTTCAGCGAGGGCGAAGAGAGACCTTGCAGAAAGTGCTCGCGGTCTTCGCTCGCGGCCCGGCGAGCGAGCAACGGCAAAATGACGTCGTTGAGTCCGGCCTGGTCCCAGAGACGGCGCAGGGCAGATAGGGACGCATCGTCGGGAAGTTCGCCGATCAACTGGACGAGGCCAGCGTTCCAGGGATAGTGCTTGTCCTTTGCGGCGCGGGCGAGGAAGACCGACGCGGCCTTCTGGCGATCGAAGCCGGGCGACTGCGTCCAGATGACGTGATCGGGCCGGCCAAACTCCTTGTGAGCGAGCAGGGCGTCATTGAGGGCAGCATCCTTCTTCGCCAATTCGCGATGCATTTCGATCATGCGCAGCGGCCAGTTGCTGTCGCGGTTAGCCTTCTTCGCATCCAGTTTCGCGTCGAGCGCGAGCAGAGCGTCCGCGGTGTGGTGCGTGATCTCCTTCGAGCGCGCCGCCTTTAGCCGCGACAGGACAATGAGATAGTGAATGTCCTCGATGGGATCGGATGACGCGGAGAGTTTCTTCGCGGTTCGTTCGAGAACGCCCTTGTCGTCGTCTTCGAGGATGGCGAGGAGGCGAGACATCTCGCGATCCATGACCTCAGTTCCTTCCGGGAACCGCTTGCGGATAAAAGTCCGAATTGTTTGAGCGTGCGGCCAGAGATCGGAAACATGTTCGCGAGCATAACCTTCCCACACGGTCCCGCGAACGGCGGGTAAGATGCAATCCCCGATCATCAACTGGAAGTGCCGAACAAGATGAAGGCGAGCCTCATAGGACCCGATCTTCAACTCGAACATGCGCAGCAATGAGTCCGTTCTCTGTTGCAGAGCAACTTGTTCCTCGGTTGTCGGTTTCTCCTTCGGGTGCCATATCGGGAGAACCTTATCGGCCGGATACTCAGTTTTTTCCCGCGGCCGATACTGCCAGCGGCCCGACTCCGTTGCGGCGGCTTTCAATCCATCGGGATAGCGAATCCGATATACAGCTCCCCGTGTCCCTCTCCCGCCAATGGAGACGAACAGATCGCCGGTTTCGGGATGAACCGCGGCTGCGGTCGGAGCAAAACCGTTCTCTCCCACCGATTGCAGGAAGACCTCGGTTTTCGCCTTGTACTTCGCTTCCGATCGCTTCAGCGAGACGAAATGAATCTGCCCGAAGGTCCAGTCGCACAGGAAGAAGCCGCCGCGATATTTCTCGGGGAACTGCCCATGACGATAACAGACACAACCCGTCGGCGAGCCACGCCCCAGCGTCGCGATGGGCGGGGTCACATCGAAATAGTATGGCGGCATCCGCCAGAAGCTCGCCTGCTGCGGATTGAGCCAGCCGTGATGGCCGCCCGGCACCACATGATAGAACCGTGTCGGCTCGTACCACGGCAGGCTCACACAGCGCTCATTGTCCGAGTCAAAAGTGAACAACTCGCCGTCGGTATTGAAGTCCATGTCGTAAGCATTGCGCAGACCCTGCGCGACGATCTCAGTCGTCTTGAAATCGGGACTGAAACGCAGCACGCAGCCGGCGACAGGCTTTGCGATGGGCGACGTCGCTGCCGGCTTCACCAGCTTATCAACGTTTGTGTTGTTGCCGCACAGGACGTACAGCCAGCCGTCCGGACCGCGGCGAATGGCGTGGGCGTCATGCTCACCACCGGTTTTCAGTTTGCACAGCAATTCGGATGGGCCATCCGCCTTGTCATTCTTGATGCGATAACGCCGCAGTCCGCCGTCGCCGGTGAAATAGAGATGATCCTTCTCCCACAGCAGACCCATCGCGCCTTCCTTCGGCGCATCGGCGACATCGATGACGCTGTCGGCCTTACCATTGTCGTCCTTGTCGATCAGGATGCGAATGTAGCCACGACCAGCGACGACGACCCGGCCTTGCGGATCGAGTGTCATCGTGAAGATGTCGTTGGCGAGTTTGCTGTCGGCGAACTCCGTCACCTCGAAGCCCGCCGGCAGCCGCAAGCCATGCTGGACGTTCTGCGCCGGCGAACGGGCAGCGAGCACCATGATCGCCGCGACACACAGCAAACGCACTTCGCGCACTGTAACCTCCCTCATCACCCGTCTTCGCGAAACGCAAAACACTCAGCACACGACGATTTCAGCGCAGATCGAGGATGCGCACGCCGCCCGCTTGCACCGTCAACTTCACCTCCGCCATTCCGGACTTCTGCTCGACCGAGAGCGTCGCGTCCGGCAGCAGACGATCGCGCGCCGATTTCAACGGCACTCGCGCCCTCACGACGACGTTGCGATTCTCACGATAGTCCGTCGGCGTGATGCCCTGCTGCGGCTTGACCTGGCCGGCCGGATTGATCAGCGTGACGCTCCAGCCCGTCGCCGTGCGGTTGACCAGCCATTGCACGTCGCCGGCCACCTCGATCGGCATCAGTCCCTGGCGCAGATGCGCCAGCAACTGCGGCAACACCGGCACCGCTTGCTTCGTCACGCTCAGCCCATGCGGCACCGCCAGGTAGATCAGCCTCCCCTTGCCGCGGTCCGACGCCACACAGAATGTCTCGTTTTCGCCGGCCGTCGCCAGAGCGCGATCGCCCTTCTTCACCTCAATGGGACGATAACGGAATCGCTGCGATGGAGCCGCCTCGCCGCCCAGCCAGCGATAGCGATCCGCCTCCTTGACCGCTCCCGCGGCGGGCAACTTCAGTTCGGCGACGCCGGGTCCGGTCAGGTGGCCGTCGGCGACAACAAGCGTGCCGCCCTCCTCGACGTACTTCGCCATGCGCTGGCCTTCCTGCTTCGTCAGCTCGATCTCGCCGGCCGCGACAACCACAGGATAGGTGTCGATCGTCGTCCAGCGCTTGACGTCGGGATAGGCATAGACCACGTCGAAGACGTCGCCGAAGACGCCGGGCAGGAAGACCTCGTTCGTTCCCGTCATTGGCTTCTCGGACTCCGGCCCCATCGGATAGTAGGCCGTCCAGAAGTATTCCTCGAGCATCTTCTCGTGATCGCCGAACAGGAAGCGATCCTGCTGCTGATGCCAGTTCTTGAACGAGTTGGGCCAGTAGGGCGACGGCTCCCAGCCGTGAGCATAATCGACAAGGAAGGCGACCGGCGTGAAGGGATTACCGCGGTCGAAGTCCTTCGCCGTCACACGCAGGAAACGATCGACGAGTTGCCCCTTGGGCGACAGTTGTGCCTCGCGTTGCCCCGCCGCCGTGGTGCCGCCGGGCGACCAGTACTCGTCGAAGCCCTGCTCGTGATAGAACATCGACGAGCCAGCCATGTACTGATACCAGATGTCGAACTTGTACCAGCTCATGCCTGCGCCCGAGTAGACGGAGTAGTAGTTGTCGAGGATGTTTTGCGGTGTGTGATAGCTCGACGTATTGCTGAACATCGTGGCCGCATCGCCGAAGTTGCACGAGCGATAAGTGGCCGTCAGGTGATTGCCCTGCCGTGCCGCTCCACGCATGAAGGCCCAGCGCATGTTGAGCAGGGTGGAGGTGGCCGCCGCCGACTCGTAGCCGAGCGTCCGCACTCCCCATTCGCTCATAAGTGGATTCCAGAGGATGTTGCCCACCGAGAGACAGGGGATGACGTCCTCGAAATGGTTCTTGTCGAGATCCTTGCCATAGACGGTGCGATACTTGAGACGATTGGCCTCGATGGTCAAGGGCGCGAATGCCTCGACGAGTTGCCGGCGCGTCTTGGCGTTCGCTGTCGCCGCCTTCATTTTGTTCGCTTCGACGTCGATGTAGCCAATGCTCTCGCCGGCGATGGAGCCGACATAGCGATCGCGATACTTGAGGAACGTCTCGACACCCTTGTCGCCGATGGGCGTGTTGCCGGCATAGTTCATCATGCCGCCCCACTGCCGCTTGGGATTGGCGTCGAGCCATTTGGCGAAACGCTTGCCGGCCTCGGTCAGGTCCTTTGTCTTGGGATCGACGGTGAAGATACTCGGGCCGACGCCGTGAAATACTGGCACGATGCGTTGATCGCCGAAGATCGGTACGTCGTCCTTGCCGCCGTACTTCTTCTCGAACTCCGTGCGCGTCTTCTCGTCGGCGATGTTGTAGGGGAACTTGACGCGGTCGGGCTTGTCCCCGAGCCAGGACTTGAGTCCCTGGTCGGCGCTCATGTTCCACAGGTAGAAGAAGCCGCGATCCTTGAACGTCTTCAGCTTCCACGACTCGGGCAGATTGAAGTCGGGCTTGCGCCGCGCCAGCGGTTCGAGATTGGCGGGGATGCCGTCCTTGCGATATTTGGCGAGGACGTCCCAGGTAGGGTTGCGCGGCCGATCCTTGATGCGCGGCTGATAGTCGGCGTCGGTGGTCAGGACGATGATGTCGATCTGGCGCGGTTCGGGGTCCTTGGTGGTGGCGAGCAGACTGAGCTTGGCGGCGCCCTTCTTCAGTTCGACCTCGCGCTTGTCCCAGGCGAAGGCCCAGCCCCAGTAGAGTTTGGCCTCGTTGTCCTCATCAACGACGGCCTTTTCGCCATAGCGGCCGGTCCAGCTTTTGCCCTGCTGATCGATCTGGATCTGGAAGCGTTCGGTCTTCTCGCGCCAGTCGCCGTAGCGGACCCAGACGAAGTACTTGCCGTCAACGGGAATGTCGAGGTTCTTGGTGGCGACGGCCTTGTCGTCATCGGCGCCGCAGGCGATGGAGAGGAAACCTGACTCGCCGCCCTGGTTCCACTCGGCGGCCCAGCCGGGACCGGAGAGCGCCCAGTGGCCGGTCGTCTTCTTCATCTCGGGTTTGCCCATCGGCCAGCAGTAGCCCTTGATGCCTTCGAGGTGTTCGGCCTCGATCCAGATCGTTTCCTGGGCCGGTACGGAAGACGCGCCGAGAAGGAGCAGAAGAGTGGAGAGGAATCGCATGGTGTGCATCTCATGGCGGGCGGGGAGGGAAAAATGATCCTGGGGCGCTGTCCACTACAGGACCTGGGAGGGGGAAGGCTCTCGGACGAGCCGGCCGGCGCGCC
>JBBSDR010000500.1:0-5710 GCA_038240465.1 Gemmatales bacterium | reverse complement strand
GCCATCGCCGTCTCGATACGCTGCCGGACCGCCTCACTCAACTGCGCACCCCGGGCAGCCAACGCCTTTTCGGTGTGGCGCACCTCACCATCGGCCTTGTTGCGCAGGTCGATCAGCCGGTGGGCCGTGAAGTCCGTCCGGGCATGCTCGACGCTCTCCAGCACCAGCTTCTCGACCTCGTCATTCGACAGCCCATGACTCGGCTGCACCGTCACCTTCGCTTCCTGGCCGCTGCGCTGCTCCTTCGCCGTCACCGTCAGCAGTCCATTCGCATCGACGAGGAAGGTCACATCCACCTGTGCCATCTGAGCGGGCATCGGCGGAATGCCGCCGAGACGAAACTGCCCCAGGCTGCGGCAGTCCTTTGTCAACTCGCGCTCGCCCTGATAGATGTTGATGTCGATGCCGGTCTGGTTATCGACGGCCGTCGTGAAGCGCTCCGTCGCTCGGGCCGGAATGGTGCTGTTGCGGTAGATCAGTTTGCTGACCGCGCCCCCAAACGTCTCGATGCCCAGCGACAGCGGTACGACGTCGAGCAGCAGCATGTGTCGCCGACCGGCGGTGAGGATGTCGGCCTGCACCGCTGCCCCCATTGCGACGACTTCGTCGGGATTCAATTCGGTGTGCGGCTTCCTGCCGAAGAACTCCTCGACGCGCTGCCGCACATACGGAATCCGCGTCGAGCCGCCGACAAGAACGACCTCGTCGATCTTGTCCGGCGTCAGTTCCGCGTCGCGCAGGGCCGAGTGACAGCGCGCGAGGGTGCGGTCGATGAAGGGGCGCAGCAGTTCCTCCAGTTCGGTTCGCGTGAAGGCCCGCTGAATGTGCAGCGCCCGCGCCGGCAGTTCGATGGCGAAGACGGCGCTCTCCCGGGCCGACAGCGCGATCTTGGTCTTCTCGCCCTGGTCGCGCAGGTTCTGGAGCAGTTCCGGATCGCGTGTCGTCAGGTCGAGTCCGAGTTCGCGGGCGACGACGCTCATCACGGCGCGGTCGAAGTCGTCGCCGCCGAGCCGGGTATCGCCATTGGTGGCCAGCACCTTGAAGACGCCGTCCTTGATGTTCAGGATCGAGCAGTCGAAGGTGCCGCCGCCAAGATCGTAGACAGCGACCGTCCCCGTGCGGCGTCGGTCGAGACCATAGGCGAGAGCGGCGGCGGTCGGTTCGTTGACGATGCGCAGGACATCGAGACCGGCGATGCGTCCGGCGTCGCGCGTCGCCTGGCGCTGGCTGTCGTCGAAGTAGGCCGGCACGGTGATGACGGCGCGCGTCGGATTGCCGGCGCGTCTGCGCACCTCTTGCAGGATCAGGGCCGACAGTTCTTCGGGGGTATGTTCGCGGCCGGCAATCGTAACGTGCAGCACCTTGCGGCCCGCGCCGGCGTCGCGCTCGACGACCTGATACGGGATAAGAGGCAGTTCCTTTTGCAGATCGGCGAGCGTTCGGCCCATGAGGCGCTTGACGCTGTAAACGGTGTGATCGGGATCGCTCAGGCAGCGTTCGCGGGCAGCGCTGCCGACGAGGACGCTGCCGTCCTCGTGGAAGCTGAGGACGGACGGCACCAGGGCGACGCCGTGGTCATCGCGAACGACGACGGGTTTGCCGTTCTCCATGTAGGCGGCGAGGCTGAACGTGGTGCCGAGATCAATGCCGACGACATTGGATGCCATGATTCCCCTGTACCGATGCAGCGACTGTTCGAGGTGTTGGCGAGCGGCAGTGTCACTCCCTCTGACACGATATTCCCCGAGCGCAGGACAGGCAACTCACACCAGACCCGAGCGCGAGCGAGTGGGGTGCTTGCTATGCACCCCACTCGCTTGCGCTCGGGGCTGGTCAGAGTGAAAAAACTTCTACGCGAGAAATGCGCGACGTTTCTCAGAAGGTGACGGCGTTCTGCCAGTATTGAAAGGTTTCAGCGCCAATGGGGGCGGGCCGTTCGCTGTACAACGCGGTCAGGGCGTCCAGGAAGGCCCGCGGCTGCTCCTCCAGGCCGAGGGTCGTCAGACAGTTCAGGATGCGGGTGATCCGGCGATAGTTGTGATTGAACGAAGAGATCCAGTTCCGCGACCGGATGACGAAGTTATCCGCCCGCAGTACCTTGCCGCTCTCGTCGAGGCGAAAACCGTAGAAGCGCAGCATCCGCTCGAAGGAAGTGGTCAGGTTGGCGCGCAGTCGGTCGTCGGCGTGAAAAGCAGCGACGACGGCGTCGTCCAGCAGGGGAGCGTGATAGCTGAACAGCGACTGCTCGCGCAGCGGGAAGAGGACCTGGATGTAATTGTGGATCATCTCGAGCAAGTCGTCGTCCCAGGCCCAGATGTCCTCCAGACGGCGGCCCATGTAGTCGGGCGCTCCTCCACGATAAAAGGCGACTAGGTCCATCGGAGTCTCCTCGATAGGAACGAGCGTACACACAACATTCCCCGTGCCCTGGTCTGAGAGGGTCTCAATTTGGCGGAGAGCAACCTGTTCTCGACTCGAGCCATCTGATGCTTTTCAGGGAAAATAAAGCCGTCGCGTCTTTTGTGGATGCCTGGTCTGCGCACGATGTGCAATGATGGGCGGCGTGGGATTCGTTAATTGCTTTCCTTCGACACCCCCTGCTGCCACAATGCGTCCGCGGTGCGCGCCGGTTAGCCACGGCGGAGTCCTCGGAGCGGAGCGCGTCCGGCGTTATCGCGCCACACGCTCCGCTCCCCAGAGCCTCCGCGTCGCGGCTAACGCGTCCAGAATTCAAAGAACGCCCTGGGCATATCGGCGTCGGGAAGTTGATCTTCGGGAGGTGGAGCATGGTGCCACGCCCCACTCTGAATCAGCCGATCGACGATATCGGCGTATTCCTTCGCGATTTGTAGGCGATCCGCGCTGCCCCGGGTTCGGCGATACCGCATGGCAAGCCTTCCAAGGAGGTCTTGATACTGTTCGACGTTGGCTGGAATGGCAGTCAAGATGCAAATCTCCGCTAGAGGCAGTCCCCGAAACGCCGACTGGGATAGGTGACCATGCCTGGCAACCGGGCGAATTCACTCATGCGTCCTGTAAGCAGAGGCAGCCCAATGCGCTCCAACCAGGTTGTGCAGTTACAGTCGCCGTTGCCATCAGGAAAACCGTAGGTAAACCGGCTCTGTTTTTGCTCCTCACCGAGAACAGCCTGGAAGAGTTGAAAGCCGGCCTCTGGAACCAACACGTCAAAGGATTGTATCGCCAATCCGTGCTGAGCCGCCGCCGCGAAAACAGCCGCATCATCGCGAACGATTCCGGGAAATGCCTCGCCGCGTTTCAAACGATCCATGGCCTGCCAAACCGATAGACTGCCCGGATTCGGGTTGAACGCGCAGATGACCTGGCGGCCGTTTGTCGAGACACCCGTGTGGCCGGCATAGAGCAGGCACTCCAGGGGAGAAGGGCCAGGACCCCGCCCGTTCTTTTCGTCATCTAGCGCCTTCAAAAATGCCCTCACAAAAGAGTGAGAATGATCACCAGCGAAAGTGACCACAATGATGGTTCGGCAGGGCAGTACTCCGTTCATCGCCGGTCATTCTCTTCGGAAAGTTGTCGCTCGGCTCAACCCACGCAGGTCGCCCATGTGCCCCCCAGCGTCCTGTTCGCCGTTCCCTTGGGGTATGGGGCATGAGAACGATACCGCCCGGGAGTTCCCATACGCTGGCAGTGTACAACAGGGAGTAGCCCCGGTGCAAGGTAAGGATAACAGCGATGGTATCAGCCGAGACAAAATCGGTCATTGATCGTGCCAGCCAGATCTACGCCAATCAACGATAGAGCGGCAACGGTCGAGCTTACGGAGCTAGGCGAATGACCAAGCTGAACTGCTCTCCCTGGGCGGCTTCACTCGGTGCCAAACCGGGAAAGGACGCCCGCCAATTCCTGCTCGACCGGCATGCTGTCGCGGAACTTCGGATCGGCGATCAAACAGGGATGCTTGTACTGCTCGGCCGTGCCGCCGGTCCCCGCCAGACGCTTGCGGTCCCATTCGTGCCACGCCCCGCCCGGCAGCAGTTGCAGCCGCACACTGCCCAGCCGAAAACTCTCGCGCTTGGCCGCATACTCGATGTTCAACTCGGAGAGCTTGCGATCCAGCAATTGAGCCAGCCGCAATCCCTGATCTATGCTGTGGAGATCCGGCCTCTCCACGAACAACCCGTAGAACGGCGTCAACTCATCTTCGCCGCCGGCCGGCCAGCACGGCGCCAGGCTGTACGACGACAGCGGCAAGTCCAGTTCGTGCAGCACGGACTGTATCGCCTGGGTGACGTGATACTCCGAGAGCTTCTCGCCGGTCAGGTTGGCGAAGTGCGATCCCTTGCTGAGAAACTCGATCAACGGCGTCTTGTTGTGGAAGCCGGTCACGCGGACCACGTCGCGGATGTGATAGCGATACAGGCCGAACGCCGTTGTCGGCAGGATGTAGTAGTGCCGGCCCTCGATCAACTCGTCCGCGCGCAGAACAGTCGGCTGAGGCGAATCGCCTTCGTCCTCGGGAATGAACTCGAAGTAGTGGCTGGTGATGTCCAGCACGCCGGAGGGAGTCCCGTCGCTGAGCGGGATCGTCATCCGGCCCTCACTCGCGATCAGGCCAACATCGCGCACCGGCGTGGCACCGAAGTATTTCGGATAGTGGCGCAGATACGCGCCCATGCTGCCGCCGGTCCAGTTGCCGAGAATGCAGTCCTTCGGCCAGTAATCCTTTGGATAGAGTGTTCCGGTGCGCGAGACGATTTGCTCCAGTTCCTTCGCCCGCGCCGGGTCCTTCCTGATGCGTCCCTTGACGGCCTCGCGAACGTGGGCCGGGATGAGATAGCGATCGCTCAGGGTGCCGTCGCGGATATCGCGAATGAGCAGTTCCTTGTCGCGATCACCGGCGCGAGCCAGGTTGATCAGCGTACTCGGATTGGCCGCGATCAGCATGGCCACCGCGCGCGGCAGACTCAGGCGCAGGATCAGATAATACTTGGCGTTGACGTCCTTCAGCCCGCTGACGGCGCCGGGGACGCAGTAGAGCCAGCGGATCAGCCGGATCTGCATGCGCGCCGTCAATCCGGTGACGGCCCCGCAGGGAGTGCCGAACTCGGTCTGGCACTCGTTCCAGTCGCCCGACACTTGCAGGATCGGCTTCAGCTTCGTCTCGGGATGATCGCGAAATACCTTCAAGCCCCAGATGTTCCAGCCGCGTTTGTAGTCGGCCAGATACTGGGCCGTCACGGGAATGTACTTGCGAATCGCCGTCGTGCCGCTGGTCAGGGCGAACATGTGAACGACCTCGTCGGCGCACAGCGCCTTGAAGTCGCCCTGGCGCATGCGGGCGATGTACGGCTCGACCGCCTCATAGCCCGCGATAGGCACTTGATGACGAAAATCGTCGAGGGTGCGGATGTCGCGGAAGTGGTGATCCCGGCCATAGCCGGTATCGGCCTGGTTGCGGAGGATGCGTTCGAGCAGCGCCTGCTGCAGGCCGCGCGGATCGTGGGTGGCTGCCTCGAAGGCGTACAGCCGGCGGCGAATCGGCGTGGCGATCAATTTGCCGATTCGGCCCAGGATGTAACGGAAGGCCCAGTGGGCGCCGCGGCTCAGGAACGACATGAATGTGTCACTGTGAAAGCGCCCGGCCCTGAAGGACCGGGCTAGAAGCAGAAGCCCCCTGAAGGGGGCTGCAAAATTCCCACCGTTCGCCGCCCTCTTCAGCCCCCTTCAGGGG
>JBBSDR010000499.1:0-5713 GCA_038240465.1 Gemmatales bacterium | reverse complement strand
GATCCAATAAATCCAAGCGCCGACGTAAGCAATAATCGTTACGGGTAATATGTGTGTTACCAATCAAAGTCAGCTCAAGTGATCATTAGAGAATAATTCTGTCGGTTTCAGCGTGAACGGATACTGGCCCGCTCTCGCAAAAGCAGAGCAACATCTAATGAAGAGCCGCGTTTCCCATCTTTTTTCTATCAACATCAACGCAGGCAAAAAATACGAGGCAGAGCTGAAGGTGCCTACTCCGCAATATCTGCCATTAGATGATGGCGGATTTCAATACGTTCTATCTCTATTTGTTCGAGACTGCACTCAAGAACTCGTGAGAAGGGGGACCATTTTACAAATGGAATCTCGGATGATCTCCGACGCTCTACCAAAATGGAATCTAAGGTGCGGTGCTCAGATCCTCGCAGATCAGATGGTGCCTGCTCTTCGGAAGCAACTTGCAGCGCTCGAAGTGCTTTTACAGCATCCTCTCAGGCAGCAAATTGATGCGGAACTGGACGAGCGCAGAAATGTATATTTGCGTATTGATAAGTATGTCTTTGCCAGATGCGCGAGTACATGGCGTCCCTTGGATTCGAAGCAAGAGCAATGGTTACATCTTCCTGAACTGGCAACTGCTCAGGAATACTTCGAGACGCTCGAACATAATATGACTGAGATGGATCACTGGAACCATAAATTTAGATATTGCTATGCTCATATTGGTTCATGTTCAGAGATAATTGCCATCGTGAAAAAAGCGATCACAGACACGTATGGTGCCGAGGTGTAATCACAAGTGATTAGGAAGCTCTTCCCTCCAGGACTTTCCTAACCTGCTCCAGAATACGGCTCCATACTGGAACAGCTCGTGACAGAACAGGTTCTTTTAGCTGACGCAAGCCGCAATCGGCCATTCCTAACCCGGCCAGGAGTGTGTCCATCTCCGCCTTGCCCTTTGCCAACGATAGAAATGGCTCGGCCAAGACGAAAACAAGCTCTCCGTTCGCCAGTTCAAACCTGGAACCGATCGCCGCGAGCATACCCACCCGCTCCTTAGGTGTTGCCCAGTTGAACTCGTCGCGGATGCGTTCGAGGACGAGCAGTGCATCGAGGAGATCGTCCCGCCATGTGCGGGTCGCTGCGTCGTGGTCATTCAGCCTGGCCACCATCCGTTTCCTCTCCTGTTCGAGCATGTGCATCTTCTGCTGGAAGAGAGCGTCGGATAGGAGAGTTGCGGATGAGAGCCGGAGTTCCAGGAGTGAGTCCATCTTCTTTTCAACGTCCGCAATCGCTGCCTGCAGCTGCGTGAGTTCTTGCTCCCGCAACTCGGCACGGTCCTTCTGAGAGAGGCGCAATTCGCCAAACGCCCACTCAATGAACGCACGCGGCAGTCGAACGGATGCGATCACGGAGTCCAGTCGCTCCTGCAGCTCGTCCGGACGCATCCGGGTCGTGTCCTCGCAGCGGACGCCCTTCTTGTGCTTCGAGCAGCGAAGGTAGCCGTAGGTCCGCAGAATGCCCGAGCGACGTTCGATTTTCCGCTTGCACTCGTAGATGATGGAGCCCCCGCAGGAGCCACAGCGGATGAGACCGGGGTAGGGGTGCGTAAAACAACCCACTCTCGGCTTGCCCCTTTTTCCCAGGACCTCCTGGGCGCGATCGAACTCCTCGCGGGTGATCATGGGCGCATGCGCCCCCTGCCACATCTGCCCGCCCCACTTGAACTCGCCGTAGTAGAAGGAATCTGTGAACATGCCGTACATGGTGGAGCGGCCGTAGGGGCGCGGAGCGGCTCGGCGTCTCCGCTGGATGGTGAGTCCCCACTCCTTCGTTGCGAGCCGGTGGATCTCCTCAACGGTGTAGGCCCCGGTGAGCAGGTGTTCCCAGCACCGGCGGACGATCGGGAACCGCTCGGGATCACGGTAAATGACCTTCTCCCCCTTCACGCCGCCGTAGTCGCTCATATAGCCGATGGGGGAGATACCCGGCCTCCAGCCCGCCCGCAACTTCTGCTGCATCCCGCGTTTCACGTCCTTGCCCAGGTCGATACTGTATTGCGTGCTCATGCCGAACTCGACGGCCATCTGGATCACGTTGTCCGAGGGGAGATAAATCTTGTCCGAGGTGATGATAGCCTTGAGCGCACCCCTCTGGAGGAGCCACTGGATGCGTCCGCCGTCGATCGGGTTGCGGGCGAGGCGGTTGAGTCTCCAGCAGACGATGACATCGATCTTACCTGCCTCGATGTCGACTATGATCTCGTTGAACGTCTTCCGCCCTGGGGCCTTCGCCGAAGCTTCCTCGGTGTAGCGCTTGGCAATGCGCCCGCCGACGCGGCGGACACTCTTCTCGTTCTCCTCGTGCTGCGAGGGGATCGAGAGCACCTGCTGATCTTCCTTGTCCTTCGTGGACTTCCGGGCGATGGAGCCGATTTTGAGAGCAGAGAAGTCGAGAGACATGGGAAGGAGATGGTGTCGTACCAGCGCACGCAGGCAAATGGAATTGACCGGATCGGCACCCAGCAGCCCGGCGCAATTCCGCCGCTGATCAAGGCGGGGGCTGGCGAAGCCGGATGCTCGTGACTATGCGGACCAAGCGGAGCACTCTCTCGGCGTACTCCCGGGCCTGGGCATCGGTGATCTCCTTCCCCGTCTCCTTCCGGTAGAGCTCGCGAAACTCGGCCACGGATTGGTCACTCAAGTTGGTCATGATGGGCTGGAGGAATGGTGTTCGGGTTGCTGTCCGCTCGAAGGAGAGGATGATCCCCTGCTTGCGTCGAGAAAGCCGATCCGCACGTCGATCCGCAACTGGACAGGTGCCTCGACAGTGTCGGCCACTGGCTGACCGCTCTGCCTCTTGCCACGCTCCCGCCGAGAAATGCTCTGAAAGACCGCTCGCAGTTCTTGCTCCGGGAGGGGAGACGAGTTGCGACCATTCCACTCCTTGAGACCGCCCCAGCCGGCCGTCTCCCAGAGTTCTTCGGGCAGTCGGCCGAGGATCGCGCCGACGATCGACGTCGCCACAGCATTCCGCTGGCCTTCTGGGACGCCGTTCAAGCCCTCCCGCCAGCGCGACGGCTGCTGTCCGGTGCCGCTGCCCGGCACCGCCTGCTCTGGCTTCGCCTTTTTCTCTGCTGCATGGAAGACCTCCCACGCATCAAGGACGCTGCGGACCGCCTGCAGTTCGTAGGGCGGGATCGTCCCCGCGTTATCGATGAGCAACCGGCACAGGAACGGATGCTCCGGGTCCTTCCACTGGAAGGTGCCAGGCACGCGCAGGACCTGCGTGAGGAGGGCTGCATTCTCATCCCCTTGCAGTGCGGAGACGAGGCGAGTGTTGAGGGCGGCGGCTTCTCGAATGCGGGCATGGTGTCGCTGCGGCAGGACGCGGAAGATCAGGTGGCAGCCGTGCCCGGTCTCGATGAGCCAGTGGGGCTTGAGCGGGAAGGAAAAGAGCCGGGCCAGATACTCCTCCTTGCGGGCCTCGATTGCTTCGCGGGGAAGTGTGCGGTGTTCGGCGCTCGCCAGGTCCACGTCCACGCCGAGATTGCGGAAGGAGAGAAGCTCCTGTTTGGTCCGCGCATCCCCGAAGGCTTGCAGCGAGAAGCAGACGGCGCAGCGGTCCTGCTGCTTGCGGCGGGCGACGACGACGTCAAACGACTGGGCGGAGAGTGCCTTCGTAGGATCCTTTGCCGGCGTGTCGTCGTAGTACTGGATCCAGCAGCCGGGGTGGGCCAGGAGGAACTTCGCGGGGGTGGGCTGGATCGTCTGCCGGAGTGTGGCGAGGGAAGGGTGCATAGGAAGGAGAAGAAAGCAGACCAGAAAGAGGAATGGTCATGAGCGGACGATCGAGACGCACTTGAGGCGGTGGTAAGCGACGAAGAGATCAGCGGGGATGAGCGGCGTGAGCCGTCGGCTCCAGTAGAGGCGCAGCAGCTCATGCAGCTCGGCATCCGCTCGGAAGGAGAACTCGACCTTCTTGGGGCCGATGCGCCGGAAGCTCAGGAGCACGGCGGCCCGGAAGTAGAGGAAGGCGGCGAGATAGCGGTCGGTCGTCTTGTACAGAGGAGTCGTCATGTGGAGGATCGAAAAAAGACGCGCCAAGCATCGTCGATCAGGCAGGGAGAGTCCCTCCCACAGTTCTCGCAGTTCTCGCACGGTTTTTCAGAGGACTGATCTTTTGGAAGTACAGGCATGCTTCGTCACCTCGCCGGCTTCCGGTTGATGGACAAACTGGTACTACGGTCGTGAGCGTTACACGAAGTTCATTCCAGTATATGGTGAACCCGCTCAGAGGCCGGACGGTTCGTCCAGAAAAGGTCACACAGCTCAACATCGAGCATTTGCTGGTGAACTGGATCGTCAACATATTTCGAGCAATTGCACGCGAGGTAGTCTTCGCTGTAAGCCGAGCAGGTCGAACGCTTAATGAGCCACAAGTCTCCCCAAGTGATCTGGCCAGACGTGAAGAGCGCAACAAGATCAGTCTGGTCTCGCGGAATGGCGAAATGCGCGCATGGCGGGTTATTTTCGTCCTGGCCGAGCCTGTAGAGGCTTCGGTCGATGGTCTTTCGCTCAAATTGCAGAATCCCCGTTTGTTGAAGCATGTGGCTGAGGCGGGGCGAATCACCGGAGGGCGAGAAGAGTGTGTTCAGGCACTCGTATATTCCTTCGATCCAACCGGGGAACTCGCCAATCGACTTCGGAACACGGGTTCCGAATGCCTGGAAGAACTTCTGAAGATCGACAACGTGCCCAGCGTATGAAACGTAGACCACACGGTCGTCGTAGCTGATCCCGATGTTGAAGGAAACGATCCGGTCGTCATTTCGCCGAACCCAGGCGTCACAGAGCGTTTGGACCGCTTGAAGCGTGTGCTCCGCGGAGTCGGCTGCCGTTCCGCCGCGGTGGAGGATCATTGCAAGGTTCGCTGAAGTATCCTCATAGGCAAGACGAGCAACGGCTTCTGGCATTGCGCCAAGTAAGCCTGGGAAAGGGGAAAGGATGTAAGGACATCACGGAAACCTTTCGCTGGAATCCTGTGGGTAGCCAATCCCACCCGGTAGAGCCTGGCCGGCAGCCGGAAGCGAGTCTTGCGTCGCGGTCCCGTAAGGGCCACGGCGAAGCGTAGACAGCCAGTGTTCAAGCCGTGCTATTGAGCCTCGAGATACCTACCCGCGGCGAGCCTTCGGCGTTGTCAGATCGGGGGCCGCGTCAACGTGCCGCAAGGGCCTGGTACGTTGGTCCCGCCGGGGTCGAAGAACACGGCATAGGCACAACAGGGTTCTCCAGGAACTTGGGAGACCCTGCGGCTCCATTCTCGATAAAGCTGGCGTGGGACTGCCAGACCGCAAAGTCCCAGGCCCCGAGTCGGCGTCGGACTCGGCCGGAGAGACGAACACAGGCGCACGGGTATGGTATCGCCAAGCGAAGCACAAACGAAGCGCGGCGAGACGGTCCGCAGGGAATCGGAGCGCTCCATAGTACCGAGGAAGCTGGGGAACCATACCGCAGGGACCCAGTGGAGGGAAGGGGGTGCCGAGTCGCGGACCTGCTGGGAGGAAACAGGGCGGTACTCAGTGACCGGAAACCCTGTCAACGTAACGTCAGCAGGTAGCCGAGCGGGAAAGGGCGGCGAGTCCGTGGCTTGACGAGCCGGATGCCTTAGTTGGGCAAGTCCGGATCTGTGGGAGGGGTGGGGGGTAACCCCCACCCCGACCCGGCCCTTT
>JBBSDR010000498.1:0-5715 GCA_038240465.1 Gemmatales bacterium | reverse complement strand
TGGGCTTTCCTGTTGTGCCCCTTCGGGGCGTCGGGCGGTTTCGCCGTCTCCCCAGGGCGTTGCCCTGGGCTTTCTTTCCTGTTGTGCCCCTTCGGGGCGTCGGGCGGTTTCACCGTCTCTCTCCCCAGGGCGGTGCCTTGTTGTGTCCCTTTGGCGCATCGGGTTGGACGCCCGCTTCTTCGGCCTGAAAGGCCGCAACAGTATAGCCCAGGGCAACGCCCTGGGTCTGAAAGGGCGCAACAACTGATGCGCCGGGGATGATGTTACGCCCTTTCAGGGCAAGAATACACACAAAACCATCTTTCCCAGGGCGTTGCCCTGGGCTTTCCGGTTGTACCCCTTCGGGGCATTTGCACTGCTCACGGGGGGGGTCGTGTTTGTCGTTATCGCCCTCCTCCGGCCTTCGCGATCATTCGATCGAATTCGCTTTCAACCTCGCGCTTGAAGTCGCTCGCAATCTGATAGACGTCGGTGAATTCCGCGAATGCCCAGCGGCCGTAAGTCCTGAGCTGGTTCACGCCAGGCACCCAGTACGTTTCCATCGTGGATTTCTTCTCCTTCGCATCCTCGCCCCGATAGCCTTTGATCTCCACGATGAGGTGCAATAGATCCTCGGGACCGTGGCCATCGTCCACCAGCACGATGAAGTCGGGCAGATACTTGCGCATGTCCGAGCCATAGCGGTACGGGACTTCGAGGCCGAGATTCTGGTTCTTCACATAAGCACGGACTTTCGGGTGCGCCTCGGCCACGCGGCAAAACTCGGCCTCCCAGTCGCTGTCGAGAATCACCCAGTTGATGTGGCAGCGGCGGGCATCAGTCTGCCAGCGGTCGGTTTTTGACGTGTTGAAGCGGACGTGAATGGTCGAGCCGGTGGGGTTGTAGGGATCGAGCAGCGCATTGATAGGCCGCTCGCCGATGAACGCCCGTGTGATCCCAGCCGTGATGCGCTCGCAGGCCATGTCGGCGAGCATCTTGTATTTCAACTGGGCCGGATACGTGCCGCCCTTGCAGACAAGGGAAGTCTCCAGCCATTGCTTCGCGATACGTTTGAGCTGGCCGAAGAGGTGGAGTTTGGGGTCTTCGCCGGGATCGCGCCATTTCGTCAGGACCAGGTGCGACGTCAGTTCATAGAGGACCTGAGAGGGCCGCACGTCGCCGGTGTGGACGAGAGTCAGATCAGCCGTTTCTCCGATGATGCCCGAGTTCTGGGTTGCGGTCGCGCCGACAAGATCGGGGGTCAGCTCCATCACCGAATCCGCGTTGAACTCGGCGGATAGCCGTTCTTCGGGGAGTTCGATGCGATAGCCTTCAACACGAGGGAAACGGATTTCGAGCGCATCGCGCTCCGGCCGCATGGCCTTGACCTGAATGGTCTCGCGCGGCGGCTGCGGTGGGGCGACGACCGGCTTGGCGGTGAAGTCGAAGGGAATGCCGAGGACGTCGGCATATTCCACATTGAAGAGGCCTTCCTCATTCAGTTCGTAGGACTGGCGGCGCAGAGCACGGCCAATGACCTGTTCGCAAAGCAACTGCGTCCCGAAGGCGCGCACGCCGAGGACGTGAGTAACCGTGTTTGCATCCCAGCCCTCGGTGAGCATGGAGACGGAGACGACGCAGCGGATGGCCCCACCGAGCTGGCCATGTTTGCCGACGGTGTTCATTACTTCGCGGAGAAGCGTGACATCATCGAGTTCCTTCCCTCCTTGAAGGTCAGCGGCCAGCTTGCCGCCACGCTCGAAGATTTCGCGGCGGAATCGGTCGATCTCATCGGCGGCCATGTTGCGGAAGTTGTCGTCCAGGGCCTCGCCGGATTCGAGTTGCTCGCTGTCGATAAGCAACGTGTTTGGCCGTGCGAGTGGGTTGCCGTGCTCGTCGAAATTGCGGAACAAGGGGAGCCGGCCCGCGATTGGAGTCGTCGAGCCGTCCTCATTGTCACGGAGAAAGCCGGAGATGTAGTCATACACCAGCTTGGACGTGGAAGTGTTGTTGCAGACCACGATGAAGCAGGGCGGGACTTTGACCGCGGGGTTCGCTTCCCAGAGCTTGAAGGTTTTTTCGTAGTGTCCATAGAGGGCTTCGAGGGCGGTTTGAAGTTGCGGCGGCAGGCTCAAGGGGTCGAGAGTGCTGGCTTTGCCTCGGCCCTTCCTGGGCATCTTCGAGCCGATATGTTCCCAGATATTGCGAAACATAGGCATCTCTGAACCCGGAATGTTGTCGGCCACCGGGACGCGCGGCAGCTTGACGATGCCGCATTCGATGGCATCCATGAGGGAGAAGTCGCTCATGGTCCACGGGAACAGGGTGCCTTCCACATAGCCGGAGCCGCTGAGGAAGAATGGGGTCGCCGACAGGTCCATGACACGGTTGAGGGTGAGCTTGCGGTTGACAGCTTCCAGGCCGGAAATCCAGAGCCGGGCTGCCTTGTTGTTCTTCTCGGCCGCCTTCCTGTCATCTCCCTTCAGTTCTTCGTCGTGAGGATCTTTCGGCTTCTCGCGGTAGCAGTGGTGCGCCTCGTCGTTGAGCACGAGGACGTTCTTCATGCCCATGAGTTCCGGCATCACCCGCTGAAGCATCTGGCCCTCGGTCTCCAGTGTGTTTAGCTCCTCACCTCGCCCTTGAAGCAAGGAGCGGCCGCCGGCAGAGAGTTCAATGCGCTCGCGGAGTTTGAAGGCGTGATAGTTGGTGATGACGATTTTCGCCCGATTCAGGTCGTCCAGCATGTCGCCAGGGACCAGTTCGCGGCTGGCGTAGTAACTGTCCGGGTCATTCGGCTGAAGGACGCGCAGGCGGTCTTTAATCGTCAGGCCCGGCGAGACGACAAGAAACCCGCGCGTGAAGTTCTTGCTGCCAGGGCGGCGCACGGCGTTGACGGTCTGCCATGCGATCAACATCGCCATGACGGTGGTCTTGCCCGCGCCGGTGGCGAGCTTCAAGGCCAGGCGCAAGAGTCCCGGATTGGCGTCCGTACTGGCTCGTTCCAGGTGCTCAAGAAGGGTCTTGCCGCTCTTAGAATGAGACGCGACCTCGGTTAACCAGATCGCGGTTTCGACGGCTTCCACCTGACAGAAGAACGGACGCACGTTGCTGAATTTGTGATGCCGCCAGTGTTGCAGGAGGCGAGCGGTTTCAGGAGTCACCTGCCAGTCGCTACCATTGTCAAGCGCACGCCAGCGGCCGACATGGGCTCGCACCTCGTTGATGATCGCCGTGATGTCGTAACGTTGATCTTTCGTCGCCAGTTCCTGGACCTCGTCAAAGGGAAGAGTCGCTTGACTCGCGGTCCCTTTCCGCTTCTTCGGTCTGGGAATGGGCGTGATAAAGTCGGCCCGGCGTCGGTTCTCCATAATCTGTTGAGTCGGCTGCCCCTCTCCATCGAGTTCCCAATGCCGAACAGGGCAAACGTAGGGTGAGTTCAGGATCGGGTGATCGAAGAAGGGGTTGGGCATGTTGAGATCCATTTTGCATGTCTTCCGGGTAACGGGCAAGTCAAGATTCCCGGCGTGCGATACTTCCCTGCCGAGGATTGACTCCGGAAGGCGGGGAATTGTGTCGTACCTCACACCCCCAAAACGATCAACAGGGCCGAGCCTGATCCTTGAATACGGCGATTAGAATTGCAGTCATGTGTCGTGTCAAGCAATTACTAAGTGCGGAACGTGGAAACTTCGTTGGAGTCCGGCGGTTCCGGTAGGCCCGACGGAAGGGAGGCGGAATCCTCCAGCGGGACACGAAGGCTCAAGAAGCGAATGCCGCCTGCCGACCCAAATAAAGGGACAGGCCCCGGAGCAAATTGACTCCCATTTCCATGCGCTCCGGGGCCTGTCCCTTTTCGCCCCTGGCGCTCGACCGCCTTCGGTCATCGCCGCGCTGAACTATGCGGCCGGCGCCGGATCGGAGCAGCAGGCCCGACCTGGCGAAGGTCATTGAGGGGAGGCGGGATTGCGGTCCTCATACTGTTCGACGGACGTCAAGCGACGGGGGAGGTTTTCCATGATTGGCTCACTGGATGCGCTGGGAACATCAATCTCATTGGTGCCAAATCGCTCTCACTTTTCGGCACTCAGGATAACAGGGCTTTCGGAGCTAGCAATGAAATATCGACTTCACGATCTTCACGATTTCATTCGTCAGGGAGCCGCGAAGAGTTCATCTCGGCGCGCACCCCGGACGGAAATCGCCCCTACGGGGGGTGTGGGGGAAAGCCGTGAAACGAATCCTGCGCTGATGATAACGGATGCTCGCTGCGCAGCCGAGCGAGAATTACACCACGCCACAAGATTCCTCAATAGTCCTCAAAGCGCTCCGCTCAAAGACTCGTGTCGCGGCTATCCGCGAAGCCAGTCGAGGACCGTGCCGGACGCCTGGCGGGGCCTACCAGGGATTCTCCCACCTGTCCGGCACGGAGATCATACCGCCACTGTTCAACTGGGTGGCAGTGTTGCACTTCTACTTCGACTCGGGCGGCTCTTCCAGTCGGACGAGGGTCCACTGCTGGGTTCGGTCCTTGCCGAAATGGACCAGCAGCGAGGTCTCCGCCTGCGCCAGGTTGCCCAGTCCCGTCTCGTACACCGGTTCCTTCTTGTCGCCGACCATCCAGGCGGCTCGCTGCGACTTCTTATCCACCGAGCCGACGACCGGGAGCGTGGTGTCGGTCAGGCCGTTGTAGTAGTTCCCGCGGATGACCCCCTCCTTGTTGATGGCAAGCTGGAAGATGTTGTTTGCCTCCTTCTCTTCGCCCTGGACCAGGGCAAAGACTCCCAGCGACTGCCATTCTTCCTGCTCCGGCGGCTTCGCTGCCTGCCCCACCGCGGCAATCGCGGTCGCCTGATTGGCGTACTCCTCTGCCGTGCCAACCAGTTCGCCGCTCTGAATGACCCGATCCTCCACATAGACCACTGAGGTCCCGTAGTCGTAAACCACCGGCTCCTCGGGGTAG
Organism: Gemmatales bacterium; assembly: GCA_038240465.1. Classification (GTDB taxonomy): domain Bacteria; phylum Planctomycetota; class Planctomycetia; order Gemmatales; family Gemmataceae; genus JBBRIK01. The sequence continues at coordinate 776 of JBBSDR010000498.1, read as the reverse complement.
CCGCAGAAGGTGGAGACGGTCGAGTACGGCGCCCACCGCCAGTATGCCGCCGCCGTCCATGCAGCTGCGCGCCAGGCGCCAGGGTGAGACACATACCAACCCTGGTTGAAATAGTTGTACCCCCGGAAGCCCGTGCGGACGTAACCGGCCTGAGTCCGCACAGCCGCCGTGCTGCGGTACGCCGTGTAGTGTCCCGCGGGGCCAGAGGCGGTAATCCCGCGCGAGCCTGATGCGTAAGCGCCGAAGGGGTTGCCCGCAACGGTAAAGTGCGAGGCGCCGGAAATAGTGCGGTGCTGCATTCACAGATCAATTTCAGGACACTTCTCGACGAGAGAAGGCCGATTGGGGTTTTCGTCATCGGCGGTGCCGGCGAGTTTACCGAGCAGCACGGCACCAACAAAGCTCCCAAGAATCGAAACCAGGGCGTACGCCACCGCCGCGGTGACGGCTGGCGTGCCCGCGAAATTGCTCGTGGCAATCACCAGTCCCACAGCCGCATTTCGCCCGCTCGTGGTGACGGCCAGGGCGCTGCGGATCGCGGGATCGGTTCCGCCGCACAGCCAGCCGACAGCGAAGCTGCCCACGAATAACAAGCTCATCCCCGTCCAGCCCCGGAGCTGGATGGCGGCCAGGGTCTCGTACTGGCTGGCGAGGATCATGCCGACCAGCACCAGGAGCATCACGTTCGCGGCGAGACCGGACGGCCGGGCAATCTACTCGGCCCAGTTCGGCGCCCAGTGGTGGAATACCAGGCCGGCAGCAAGCGGAAGCAATTG
>JBBSDR010000497.1:0-5729 GCA_038240465.1 Gemmatales bacterium | reverse complement strand
CGGGTGAACCGGCTGGTGAATCTTATTCACCAGCCGGTTCACCCCGGCCGATCGCCTGTATCCTCTTTGCCTGTCTGCTATCATGGCAATTGAGGATCGCCCCGCATCCTGAGGTGTCCCATGTCCGATGCATCCAGCACCCTGCCGCCCGTGGAGAAGGTCAAGCAGTTCCCCACCACACCCGGCGTCTATCTGATGAAGGATTCCGAAGGCCACGTTATCTACGTCGGCAAGGCCAAGAACCTGCGCAACCGCACCGCGCACTACTTCAGCAAGGCCGCCGCCGAGGACAAGCGCACCAGCGACCTCGTCAGGGTCATTGCCGACGTCGATTTCATTCCCGCCGACAGCGAAGTCGATGCCCTGCTCATGGAAGCCCGGCTCGTCAAGGACATTCAGCCGCGCTTCAATGTCGAATTGAAGGACGACAAATCGTTTCCCTATTTGCAGATCCGTGTTCGCGAGGATTTCCCGCGCGTCGAGTTCACGCGCACACCACGGCGGCGCGGCGTCAAGTTGTATGGCCCCTTCACCAGCGCGCGCACGCTGCGCCAGGCCATGCGCGTCCTCCAGCGCCTGTTCAAGTTTCGCACCTGCACTCTCGACATCAAGGCCGAGGACCCGCGCTGGCGCTGGTTCCGTCCCTGCCTGCTGCACAGCATCAACCAGTGTACCGCTCCCTGCAATTTTCGCGTCAGCAAGGAGGACTATCGCAAGCAGATTCGCGGTCTGCGCCTGGTGATGGAGGGCAAGAAGGATCGGCTCCTCAAGGAGATGGAGCGCGACATGGGCCAGGCCAGCGCGGCGATGCAGTTCGAGCGCGCGGCCCGCTTGCGCGACGATATCGTGGCCCTGAAGGACCTTGGCCTGCGCGGCGACGTCGATAAAGACCCGCAACCGCAGGTCTTCCCGATAGATCCGAAACGCGGCTTGAAGGGTCTGCGAAAAGTGCTGGGGCTGGCGAAGGTGCCGCGTACCGTGGAAGGCGTCGATATCGCGCACCTGGCCGGCGAGGATACGGTCGCTTCGCTGGTCCAGTTCGTCGATGGGCTGCCGTTCAAGCCGGGCTATCGCCGCTACAAGATTCGCACCGTGGAAGGCGTGGACGACTTCGCCTCGATTCGCGAGGTAATCAGCCGCCGCTTTCGCTATCGGTCAGGCGAAGAGACGCTCTTTCCGGACATCCTGCTGATCGATGGCGGCAAGGGACAGTTGAACGCGGCGCGCGAGGCCCTGCAGTTGCTCGGCGTGGAGCCGCCGTGTCTGCTGTCGCTGGCCAAGAAGGAAGAAGAGATCTATCGTCCCGGCGAGGCGGAACCGCTGCGGCTGGGCAGGACCGCGGCAGCGCTGCGATTGCTGCAGTATGTCCGCGACGAGGCCCATCGCTTCGCCCAGCACTATCACCATCTGCTGCGGCGCAAGAAGCTGCGTGGGGAGTGAGAAGGCCAACCAAAGGAGTGTTTCGAGTGCGCATCTTGTTGACGAATGACGATGGTATTCACGCGCCTGGCCTGCGCGCGATGAGGACCGAACTGCTGAAGTTCGCCCAGGTGGTCGTGGTGGCGCCGGCGACGGAACAGAGCGCCGTCGGCCATTCCATCACCCTCTCAACGCCGCTGATCGTTCAGCAATTCTTTGACGACCGAAAAGAGTTCCTCGGCTGGGCCGTCGAGGGCCGGCCCGCCGACTGCGTCAAGCTCGCCCTGCTCGAACTGCTGCCGGAGCCGCCCGATCTGATCGTCAGTGGCCTGAACGCCGGCATCAACGCCGGCATCAACGTCCTCTACTCCGGGACCGTCGCCGCCGCCATCGAGGGATCGTTCTTCCGCCAGACTAGCATCGCCTGCTCGCAGCAATACTCGCGGGCGAACCCTCCCGATTTCGCCGCCGGCGCGGCCCTGGCGCGACAGGTGATCGAACAGATCCTGGCCCGCAGTCCGGAACGCGGCGCGCTGTTCAACGTCAACATTCCCAGTCTTGAGGGAGGGCCGGTGCGCGGCGTCCGCACGGTGCCTCAGAACGCGGCGCCCTACACCGAGAAGTTCGACCGCCGGATCGATCCGCGCGGCCGGGTCTACTTCTGGTCCACGCCCGATTTTGGCTGTCCCGATCCGCATCCGGACACCGATGAGACCGCTCTGCGCGAAGGCTTCATCACCGTGACGCCCTTGCAGTTCGACCTGACACATGCGCGCCAGCTTGCCGACATGAGAGGCTGGACGTGGCAACTTGGATGACTGCCGCTTGCGGCCTGGCGGACTGCCCGCCAAGCCGCAAGGAATCACTTCACGTCTTCGTAGGCATTCCTGCCCGCGATCTTGTCATTGGCAACCGCCTTGCCCTCAACCTCGGCGTAGGGCGCGAGGAAAAAGTTGAGCGCCTTGCCCATTTGCCGCGGAACGAGGTCGATATCGCGGCCGACGCTGATCGCGACCCGATCCTCGGTCAGGTTGCCGAAGTAGTAGTCCTTCATCTTCGGGTCCTTATTCGCCTCGCTGATATCGACGGCCACCCAGCCCTTGTCGGAAGGACGGAACTTGGCCCAGCAGTGATAGCCCTTCACCTCGCCTGAGCCGCGCTTCTCGGGGATGCTGAAGCCCATCTCGAACTTGGCCGGGATCTTGTACGCCCGGGCCAGCGAGATGAACAGACTGTGGAAATCGGTGCAGTTGCCCGTCTTGCTGTCGCACGCCCAGACCGAGTCGCCTCGGCCCCAGCCCGGGTTGGTCTTGTCGTACTTCATGTGGCCGTTGACCAGATCGTAGAACGCCCGCGCCCGCGCCATCGGCTCCTCCGGCAGTGTCTTGCCCTTGAGCAGCTCGAGCGGCTTGCCGGTGATCGGCACCAGTTCGTCAGGCTGCAAGAACCGAGCGATCTTGTTGGCGTCCATCGCCGGCTCGGTCAGTCCGCGAATCTCTTTCCGTGTCACCTTGTAGACGACTTCGTAGGGTACGGAGCCGTCCGCCCCAGCCTTCGTCTCGAAATAAAACATCTGGTTGTCATACCACGGCTCGCGTGAGAGCTTTGCGCCTTCAGGCAACTTCTTGCTGACAATTTCGACCATCTGCTCGTCGTTGGACGGCGGTACAGGCAGCCAGACCTTCACTGTAGCGCCGGCGGCCTGACCTGTGATGGTGCCTGCATAGGTGAGATTGAAAGTGCGCGACTTCGGCGCATCCGCCGAGGCGATAAGGGGCAGCATCAAGCACGTCAGGCACGCTATTCTCAGCATGGAGTCCTCCCGTTGAAGTGACAAACGCCGCTTGCGGCTTGGCGTACTGTCGGCAGCGCCAAGCCGCAAGCGGCGTCAGGCTCGTTGGCCGCATTATTTCTCGACCGACTTGATCGTGAACAGGTCCTTGTCGAACTCCGGATTTAGACGCACGTCGCGGAAGTAGTATTCGGCGATCAACTCGTCTTTCTCGCCCTTGAGGATCGAGCCGGTCAGGAGCCAGGTCTTCGCATCGATGAAGAGGGTCTGTTCCATGATCCCGTCGGCCTCGGGTTTGGCAAAGCGCGTTCGCTTCAACACGAAGCACTCGCGGTCGTCCAGTTCCTTGATCTTCTTTTTGCCGAGAAACTCGACATGAAGGGCCTTGTTGTCCTGGGCTTCTTTCCAGGAGACGAGAGTGCGCTCCAGGCCCTTTTTCAGACCGAACTCATCGAGTGTGTAGCGCCCCGAGTTGCGTGCGTCCTTGCCGCGCGGATCGCGAACGACATAAGTGACGAAGCGCCCGCCCAGGCCGGCCGGCTTGATAAGGGCCATGGCGCGGCCGGTCTTCTCGTCCTTGTTGTCGCCCTCGACGAAAAGGGCGCGAGCGGCCAGCCGTTCGCCCTTCTTCCACTTCATCAGGACACTGTGCGGCTCCTCGCGGAACGACACGTCGATCAACTCTGGTTTCTCCAGTTTGCCTTTGATGCGTTCCTGTTTGTACATCGTGAGCGTGTAGCCCTTGACCTCGCGGCCATGACGTTTCAGACAGGCTTCGAGGAAGGCGACGGGGTCTTTCTCCGCCAGCGCGGCCAGGCGGTCCGCCTCGGGCAACCCCTTGCCGTCGTCCTTGAACTGACCCAACCGGGGACGAGGAACGCCATCGACCGGTTGTTCCGGCAGCGGGACCAGATGAGGGACCACAACCAGGCAAGGAACCAGGGCCAGCAGAATGCGATTCATGGTGCATCCTCCTTGTGTTCCGGACGAACGCCTCTAATCCACCTATCAGTTTACGCGGGCCGAAGCGGCATGACAACGCTATGTCACTGCACACGCGAGGAGGTGCGAATGGCAGGCAGCAAATCCCGTACAGCCGGCATGGCTGGCGGCAAGTTACATCAGTTCCTTGATCGGCGTCGGATCACTGACCAGGTGAACAGGCCGGCTGTTGGGAGCGAACAGCACCTTGCCCGGATCGATGCCGAGCTTGGTGTAGATCGTCGAGACGAAGTTCTCCGGCGACAATACGCGCTCGACTGCGGCATAGCCTTTCGTATCCGTCGAACCCACCACTGCCCCGCCCGGAGTGCCGCCGCCGGCCATCATCACTGACATGGCACTCGACCAGTGATCGCGTCCACCTTGCGGATTGACTTTGGGAGTGCGGCCGAACTCACCCAGTACCAGCACCAGCGTCGATTGCAGCAGTCCGCGCTGCTCCAGGTCCTCGAGCAGGGCGGCAATGGTATGCTCGAACGCCGGCATCCGCTTCTTGAAAGCAGGAAACAGTACGGTGTGATGGTCCCAGCCGCCCTCGTCGAGAGTGATGAACGGCACACCCGCCTCGACCAACCGCCGGGCCAGCAGCGCACGCTGGCCGAGAGGGTTGCGGCCATAGCGGTCGCGGACGCGCTCCGGTTCGCGACCGATGTCAAACGCTGCCTGTGCTTCCTTCGACGCCATCAGGTCGAACGCCTGCTGATAGTGATCGTCGAGAGCGAGGACCGGGTCCGCGACGGCGCGGTCGTGATGGCGCTGCATGCGATCGACAGCGGCACGGATCTCCTGGCGCGACTCGAAACGCTGGCCGGTCAGCGCGGGAGGCAGGGCGACGTCGCGAACGCGGAAGCCAGGCTGATTGGGATTGTCAGCCACGACGAACGGAGCGTGGCGCGCGCCGAGGAAACTCGGGCCGCCGGACCGCGTCATCGACGGCATGGTGAAGTAAGCCGGCATTCCGGGAGGCGCTGGCATCTCGTGCGACGCGACAGCGCCCAGGCTGGGATGGAAGCTGACAAAGGCGCCGCAGCCGACGGGAATACGAGGCGGCGCGCCGGTCATCATGTAGTGATTGCCGGCGCCGTGATTGCCCTGGTCGTGTTGGATGGAGCGAATGACGGCCAGCTTGTCGGCAATGCCGGCGAGGCGCGGCAGACAGTCGGAGAAGTGAAGTCCGGGGACGCGAGTCGGGATGGTGCCGAACTCGCCGCGAATTTCCTTCGGCGCGCCGGGCTTGGGATCGAACGTCTCGTAATGCGAGGGACCGCCGTCCAGCCAGACAAGGATGCAACTCTTCGCCTTCGCTTCGGCCTTCTTCTCAGCAGCGGCGTGGGCGCGCAGACCGAGGATGTGGGCCAATCCGCCGCCGAGCAGCGCGCCGAGTCCCACCTGGAGGCAGTCGCGCCGGCTCATTCCTTCGCAGTTCTTCCGCAGCATGATTCGCTCCACTTCGGTTAGCCGCGACGCGGAGTCTTCGGAGCGGAGCGCGTCCGGCGTTATCGCGGCACACGCTCCG
>JBBSDR010000496.1:0-5739 GCA_038240465.1 Gemmatales bacterium | reverse complement strand
TCAGCCGGTCTTGTTCCGCGGTCATCGGACACTCGCTTTCTGCTAACACGGCAGACCGAGCATGGACTTGTAATGCCCTGGAACGGACTCGAGTACCGTATCCTCGGTTGGTGTGAACGGCTGGCGCTCGTCCCAGGGGTTGTCAGTAGACGGCAATCTCCAGAAGTTGCCCTCGGAGTCCCGGACGATCCATTGCTGAGTGGCCTTATCGGCGTAGAGGGCCATCACTTGCTTGACTGTAGCGAACATCCTGCTTCCTCCTTGAGCGGAACGCGGCAGGCACACTCCGCGTGCCTGCTGCGTTCCGCAAATCCAATCAGACGTTGTCCCCGCCCGTGTCGCGGAGCACCGGCCCAACTCCGCCGCCTTTTCCCCACCGCCAGTCGGCAATCTCCGGAATATCGTCGCCGTGCTTGTTGATGTATGCCTTGTGCTCGATCAGCTTCTCGTGGATCGACTGCTTGAAGTACGCGGCGCGTGCGCCGAGTTGCGGCAGCCGGTCGATCACGTCCTCGACCAGGTGGAAGCGGTCCAGGTCGTTGAGCACCACCATGTCGAACGGCGTCGTCGTCGTCCCTTCCTCCTTGTAGCCGCGGACGTGCAGGTTCTTGTGGTTGGTCCGCCGGTACGTCAGCCGATGGATCAGCCAGGGGTAGCCGTGGAAGGCGAAGATGATCGGTTTGTCCTTCGTGAAAAGCGCGTCGAAGTCCCGGTCCGACAGCCCGTGGGGATGCTCGCTCGCCGACTGCAGTTTCATCAGGTTGACGACGTTGACCACGCGCACTTTCAGCTCCGGCAGGTGCTTGTGCAGCAACTCGACGGCAGCCAGCGTCTCCAGCGTCGGGACGTCGCCGCAGCAGGCCATGACCACGTCCGGCTCGCTGCCCTTGTCGTTGCTGGCGAACTCCCAGATGCTGAGGCCCTCGGCGCAGTGCTTGACGGCCTGATCCATGGTCAGCCAGACCGGCGCCGGCTGCTTGCCGGCCACAACCACGTTGACGTAATTGCGGCTGCGCAAGCAGTGGTCGGTCACCGACAAAAGCGTGTTGGCGTCCGGCGGCAGATACACCCGAACGACACTCGCCTTCTTGTTGATGACGTGGTCGAGGAAACCGGGGTCCTGGTGCGAAAAACCGTTGTGGTCCTGCCGCCACACATGTGACGACAGCAGGTAGTTGAGTGACGCGATCTGCCGCCGCCAGGGAATGTGCTGGCACACCTTGAGCCACTTGGCGTGCTGGTTGAACATCGAGTCGATGATGTGGATGAACGCCTCGTAGCAGGAGAAGAAACCGTGCCGCCCAGTGAGGAGGTAGCCCTCCAGCCAGCCCTGGCACTGGTGTTCGCTGAGTACTTCCATCACCCGGCCATCCGGCGACAGATGGTCGTCTTCCGGATAGATTTCGCCCATGAAGCAGCGTGTGGTCACCTCCATCAGGTCCTGCCAGCGGTTGGAGTGGTTCTCGTCCGGGCTGAACAGGCGGAAGTTCTTGCTGTCGAGGTTCTGCTTCATGACGTCGCGGAGGAAGCGGCCCATCTCGCGCGTCGCCTCGGCCATGACAGAGCCAGGGCTGGATATTTTGACGGCGTAGTCGCGGAAGTCCGGCATCGACAGATCGCGCAGTTGCAGGCCGCCGTTGGTGTGCGGGTTATCGCTCATGCGGCGATGGCCCTTGGGAGCCAGTTCGGCCAGTTCGGGTTTCAGCTTGCCCGCGGCGTCGAACAGTTCCTCGGGCCGGTACGACTTCATCCACTCTTCGAGGATTTTAATGTGTGCCGCCGAGTCCATGTCTCCCATCGGCACCTGGTGGCTGCGCCAGTAGTCCTCGCACTTCTTGCCGTCGATCTCTGGCGGACAGGTCCAGCCCTTGGGCGTGCGGAAGACGATCATCGGCCAGGCGGGTCGCTTCAAGTTTCCATTGCCGCGGGCGTCGGCCTGAATTTGCTTGATCTCCTTGACCACGGTGTCGAGGACGTCGGCCAACTGCTGATGGACTGAATGCGGCTCCTTGCCCTCGACGAAGTAGGGAGTGTAGCCCATCCCCTCGAAGTACTTTTGCAGCTCGTCCTTCGGGATGCGGGCGAGGAAGCAGGGGTTGGCGATCTTGTAGCCGTTCAGGTGCAGGATTGGCAGCACGCAGCCATCCCGGGCCGGGTTGAGGAACTTGTTGCCCTGCCAGCCGGTGGCGAGCGGCCCCGTCTCCGCCTCGCCGTCGCCGACGACGCAGGCGACGATCAGGTCCGGGTTGTCGAAGACGGCCCCGTAAGCATGGCTGAGGGCGTAGCCCAGTTCACCGCCCTCGTGGATGGAGCCGGGTGTTTCCGGGGCAACGTGGCTGGGGATGCCGCCGGGGAAGCTGAATTGATTGAACAGCCGCTTCATCCCCGCCGCGTCCTGGCTGATGTTGGGGTAGACCTCGCTGTAGGTGCCTTCAAGGTAGGCGTGGGCGACGAGGGACGGCCCGCCGTGTCCCGGTCCGATGACGTAGATCATGTTGAGGTCATCGCGCTTGATGACCCGGTTGAGGTGGACGCAGAGCATGTTCAGGCCGGGAGACGTGCCCCAGTGGCCGAGCAGGCGCGGCTTGATGTGCTCTCGCTTCAGCGGTTCGCGCAGCAGCGGGTTGTCGAGGAGGTAGATCTGGCCGACGGACAGGTAGTTCAACGCCCGAAAGTAGGCGTCCACCTTGCGCAGTTCCTCGGCCGAAAGGGAGGCCGCTGTTTGGGTGGTGCTGCCATCGCCGGCCGGTTTCGCAGTTGTGGTCGTGCGTGCCATGAGTGGTATCCTTCGTTGCTGGAACTGTCTAAAGTCTCGATCGGAGGCGAGGCAACCCGCTCCCCCTTGCCGTTACCTGCACTGGCTGTCAGTACCTTTCCGGAACGAAATGCCTGCTCGTGAGCGGCACCTGGTCGTCGTACTTCTTCGTGTCCGAGCTTTTCATCTTCGTTCGCGCCCCAGGGTATCTGCCGCTGTCTCCCTCGATCACTTCGAGCCAAGGGCCTTGATCTGGCCCTGGCGAGCGTAGTCGATCGCCTCACCCAGAATGCGGGCTGCCTCCTGGGGAGCGTGGAAGCCCATGGAGTTTTCGGCGTTGATGTAATCGACGCGCCATTGCGCTTTGCGCTGCAGCGTCAGCGTCTCCTTCAAAGCCCCGACGTCGGCGTTGCGCTGTTTCGCCGCCTTGACGGCGTCGAGCAAGTCCACCAGGGCATCTTCGGCCCGGTCCATCAGCGCCTTGTTGCGGCCCTGAATCACCTCGACGCGGGCCTTGATCTCCTCCTCCGGGAAGCGATGACAGGTCTGACAGGCGCGGGCCACGTTCAGCAGCGGGCTGCGGACCTGATGATCGCTGATCTTGACCGCCCCTTCGCGCTGGTAGGGCATGTGGCAGTCGGCGCAGGCTACGCCGCTGCGGGCATGAATGCCCTGGTTCCACATCTCGAACTCGGGATGCTGGGCCTTGAGGATGGGCGCGCCGGTCTCGGCGTGCGTGTAGTCCTTGTATTGTTGCTCGTCGTAGTAACTCTCGATCTGCTCGACTCGCAGTCCCTTGTGCCACGGATAGGTGACCGTTTTTTTATCCCCTTTGAAGTAGTATTCGACGTGACACTGACCGCAGACGAAGCTGCGCATTTCCTGGCGGGTGGCGAGAGCGTTCACGTCGTATTCCTCCTTGCGGTCGCCCTTGTTCCAGTGCCTGGCCCACTGGTGGATACTGGTCAGGTGCGGCAGCGGCGCAGGGCGGCGCTCTTCCGGCTTCTTCGCCTCCTCAGCGGCCAGTTCGCCGGCAACGTGTTTGGCCAGTTCCTTGATGCCGTTGAGGAAGCCGGGCCGGGAGACGCGAAGCTGCGTCGTTTGCGGATCGTGACAGTCGATGCAGGACACCGGATGCGAGACGAGCTTGCGGGCGTCCTTCAGCGGCATAGCGCAGACCTGCTCGAAGCCCTTCATCACATCGCCGCCGCCCTCCTTGCGGTAGGCCGCGGTGATCGAGGCGTGGCAGTGCAGGCACGCGCCCGGCTGCTTGAACTGCTTGATGCGTTCGGTGTTGTCCTGGTCCTCGAGCATGAAGGCGTGTCCGCGGCGCTCGCGGTAGTCCACGCTGAAGGCATAGCCGGCGAAGATGCGCCGCAGCCGCGGGTCCTCGTCGAGCTTGGAAATCGCCTCGCTCCCGCCGTGCCGGCGCGACGTGTTTTCGGCAGTGCGCTTGTAGCTGTCGTACTGACGCGGGAAGTTCTTGCCCCACTCGGCCGGGTCGATGACGTCTTCATTCAAATCCACGATCTTGAAGTAGTGCTGCTTGGCCTCTTCCTTCCGCTCGCTGATGTTCATCAACAGAGCCACAACAACATAAGTGGCCCCCGCGGTGACGAGGATGGTGGCCAGATACAGCACCCAGCCTCGCCGGCGGGAGGGTGGAGGGGTGGCGGTATCGCTCATGGATCTTTTCCTCTCCTCTAGCGCTGCGGGCCGTGGCCAACCGCGGCGTGACAGTGGACGCAATTCGTTGACTCACTGCCGGCCGAGCCATGTCCCAGGATGTCGTTGACCAGGTCGTGGTGACAGTGGAGGCAGTTTCGATTCAGGATCGTCAGACTCTTCGGCCGCATACGGATCGGCTCCGGGAAGTCCTGGAGCGTGAAGCCTTTCGAGTGCCAGAACCCATCCTCGGCCTTTACGAGATACTTCGGGATCGTCCTGTGCGGGACATGGCAGTCGTTGCATGTTGCGGCGGCGTGATGACTGGCCTTTTGCCAGCCGTCGTACTGGTCGCGCATGACGTGACAGTTGACGCACGCCTTCGGATCGTTGCTGAGGTACGAGAAGCCCTCGGCGTACTGGACCGTGAAGGCCCCCGTGCCGAGAAGTATGCCTATAAGCACACACAGGACCAGAGCAGACACACTCAGTCCGCGGAAAATGAGCCGCCGCTTCATGATTGGTTACCCTGAGTCTGATGGATTTCAATGCCCACTGGCGGAACACGAGAAAAGCAGAAACGTCTCGCGCGTTTGTCACTCAGGCGGGCAGCAGTGTTTTCGAGTGCGGGCGCACCGCCAGGCCCAGCATCAGCCACGATACGCCGCTGAACAGCATCTCGATACCGACGAACAGGCCGATCACCCACAGGCCGGACAGGGGCCATTGACGCCAGATACCCAGTCCCAGAATTACCGAGACAATCCCGTTCAGCAGCACCCAGCCCCAGCCGTCAAACTGTTCGACCAGCGACAGGATGATCCGCAGGATACCTCCGACCAGAAGGGAGGCCGCGATGAGAAGGGTGAACCCCAGCGCCGTCTCGACCGGTTTCTCGATCATAAACACGCCGGCAATAAGATAAAACACTCCTGTCAGCAGATGGAGGAAGAACCCGCGCCAGCTGCGGCCCCACAGCGCGGTGACCACCTGAAAGATCGCCCCCAGCAACAGCAGAATGCCGAACATCAGCACTGTCGCCAGCGTCGCGATGAGCGACGAGCCGATGGCGACCGCCCCCAGCAAGATCAGGGCCACACCCATGCCCATCAGGAACACCCGGACTTCACGCAGCTTTTCCAGCGCGGCACCCTCCAACCTGGAGGAGCTGGATTCGCGTTCCGCGTTCACGGCCGTTTCTCCTTCAGACTTGTTTGTGCCCAGCAACTCGGTCCAAGTACAAGGGATGGGCCACGCACGACCGAGTGGCGCGCTCTGAGTATTGAGGTATAAGCTATGTTCAAAGGGAAGGTCAGCAC
>JBBSDR010000495.1:0-5739 GCA_038240465.1 Gemmatales bacterium | reverse complement strand
GGAAGCGGCCAGGCGCGAATCCCAAACGCCTGTCGACGAGCCTCCCGCACCCGCCACGGTGCCCGCGTTCTTGCCGGTCAGGGTCGTCCAGGCCGCTGCCGTGGGTGAGGCGTCGGACCGCTCGGGCGTCGAGGTCGTGATCGGAGCGGGCCGGAGGGTCGTGATCGGGCCTGGGTTCGATGCGGAGACGTTGCGGCGGGTGGTGGCCGTGCTGGAGGGCCGGATGTGCTGAGCCTGCCGTCGGCGCTGCACATCTTTCTCGCCGTCGAACCGGCGGACATGAGAAAAGGGTTTGATGGATTGGCGCAGCTGGTCCGCGAGCGGATCGCCGAGGATCCGCTCTCGGGGCACCTGTACGTGTTCCGGAATCGGAGGCGCGACCGGGTCAAGATCCTCTACTGGGATCGCGACGGGTTTGCACTCTGGTACAAGCGGCTGGAGAAGGGGACGTTCCGCTTTCCCGAGGCCAAGGGGGGCCGGGTCGAGGTCACGCCGGCGGAGATGGCCGCGGTCCTCGAAGGCATCGACCTGTCGTGCGCCCGGCGGTCGCCGCGGTTCGCCCTGCCCGGGACGAAACCCGCCTGAACCTCTCACCTATTTCGCATGTTCGCTTGAAGATCCTCAGTCACATCGACGATCGACGTGCGTATTGATGGTATGATGCCGATTGACGCCGACATCCCACTTCCCGACGACGTCGAGGCCGCCCACCGGCTCATCCGCGAGCTGATCGAGACCCTCCGCCAGCAGACCCACCTTAACGACAAGCTCCAGCATCAGCTTGAACAACTCCTCCGCCGGCTCTACGGCCGCAAGTCCGAGACGATCGACCCCAACCAACTCTTGCTGTTCGCACGCGAAATCCTCGAAGCCACCGCAGCGGAGCCGACGCCCGAACCCACGGCCCCCTCGCCGGCGAAACCCCCGGCCCAAGGTCACGGCCGCAAGCCCTTGCCGGCGAGTCTGCCCCGCAAGCGGATCGTCCACGACGTCCCGATCGAGCAGCGGCTCTGCCCCGAGTGTGGCGGCGATCGCGCGTGCATCGGTGAAGAGGTCCGCGAGCAACTCGAATTCGTGCCGGCTTCGCTCTTCGTGCTGGAGCACGTGCGGCCCAAGTACGCGTGCCAGGCGTGTCAGGCCCATGTCGTGATCGCACAACGGCTCCCCGAGCCGATCGAAAAGGGTCTGCCCGGCGCGGGGCTCATGGCGCATGTGGCGGTCAGCAAATACGCCGATCACTTGCCGCTGTACCGCCAGGAAGGGATCTTCAAACGGTACGGCGTCGACCTCTCCCGCTCGACGATGTGCGATTGGATGGCGGCCGCCGCCGACCTGCTGGCGCCGATCGTCAGGGCGATGCTCACGCGGGTGCTCATGTCGGAGGTGGTCCAGACCGATGACACGCCGGTGAAGGTGCAGGACCACGACGGCAAGGGGATCAAGACCGGCCGACTCTGGGTCCACATCGGCGACCACAACCACCGCTTCACCGTTTATGACTACACGCCCGACCACACCGCCGCCGGACCACAGCGCGTCTTCAAGGACTACGAGGGCTACCTCCAGGCCGACGCGTGTTCGGTGTACGACGCCTTGTTCAAGGGCGGCACGATCATCGAGGTCGGATGCTGGATGCACGCGCGGCGGAGGTTTCACGAGGCGCGGACCAGCGACCCGGCGCGGTCGCACGTCGTGCTGGCGTGGATCGTCGGACTTTACGAGGTCGAGGAGGACGCGAAGCTGGCACGAAAGAAGCACTCTGATTGGGACGACGTGGCGTGGCATGCGCATCGATATGATTTGCGGTTGCAGCGATCGCGTCCGACCCTGGACGCGATCCACACCTGGCTGGTGGCGGAACAGCTGAAGGTGCTCCCCAAGAGCCCGATCGGCGAGGCGATCACGTATGCGTTGAACCACTGGGCGGCCTTGATCCGTCCGCTCGAAGCGGGCTTTCTGGAGATCGACAACGGCGCCAGCGAACGGGCGATGAAGCCGGTCGCGCTGGGCCGCAAGAACTGGTTGTTCGCCGGGAGCGACAACGGCGGCAAGACGGCGGCCGTGCTGATGAGCCTGTGCACGACGTGCAAGGCATGGGATATCGATCCCTTCGCTTATCTTCGAGACGTGCTCGATCGGGTGAGCACGCATCCGATGAGCCGGATCGCAGAACTCTTGCCCGACCGCTGGCGGCCTGTGGAGACGACCGACCCGCCCGGCCGAAAAGGATAGGATACTGTTGGCGAATTCAGAACGGCGCAACTTTCTCTGCTACTTCCCTTTGAGCCTGTTGAGTCGTTACCATTCCGGTAGGACACCTATCACGGAGGGAACCCATGTCACTCAAGTCGACACCGATCGACCCCGTCCCGGACCGGACTGCTCAAGTCGCGATCGCTGCGTTCCCCAAGGGAAATACGTACCTTCGCCTGCGCGACGAACTCGGAACGATCTTCCAAGACGACGACTTCGCCGACCTCTTTCCGCGAAGGGGGAAGCCGGCCCTGGCTCCGTGGCGGCTCGCCTTGGTCACCGTCCTCCAGTTCCGAGAGTCCCTCTCCGATCGGCAAGCGGCCGAAGCGCTCCGCGCGCGAATTGACTGGAAATACCTGCTGGGCTTGGAACTCGACGACCATGGGTTCGACTTCTCGGTGCTCAGTGAATTTCGCTCTCGGCTCGTCAATGGAAATGCCAACGAGCGGTTACTGGAGACGTTGCTCGATCGTTGCAAGGCGATGGGGTTGCTCAAGGCTCGTGGCAAGCAGCGTACCGACGCCACGCACGTGCTCGCCAGTGTGCGAACGATGAACCGACTGGAACTGCTGGCCGAGTCGCTGCGCGCGGCGCTCAACGAACTGGCCGGCGCCGCGCCGCAGTGGCTGCGCGCGCTCGCACCCCCAGTCTGGTTCGAGCGTTACGACCGCCGCATCGAAGATAGCCGCTTGCCCCATACCGAGCCGCAGCGCGAGGCTTACGCCCGTACTGTCGGCGCGGATGGATTTTTCGTGCTCGATCAGCTGGAAAGCCCCGGTGTTCCCGCGGAACTCCGCGAGTTGCCAAAAGTGCGCGTGCTCCACCAACTCTGGGAACGGCACTTCCAGCGGGACCCAAAGCCTCTCGGCGGCGACCCTGCGCGCGCCGTCTTCCTGAAACCGCTGGCCGCTCTGCCGCCGGCCTCCGAGGGGATCGAGTCGCCTTACGACCCGGAGGCGCGCTACCGGAGCAAACGTGGAACGAACTGGACGGGTTACGCCGTCCATCTCACGGAGACCTGTAATGACGACAGTCCGAACCTGATCACGCAGGTGACGACGACCACGGCATCAGTCCACGAAGCGAACTGCACCGCCGCGATCCAGCAAGCGCTGGTCGACAAGGCCCTGCCGCCGGATGAGCACTTCGTCGATGCCGGCTACGTCCACGCCGAGGTGCTCGTGAGTGGCCGGGATGACCACGGCATCAAGATCATCGGCCCACCTCGCGGCGATGCGAGCTGGCAAAATCGGACCGAGGGGGCGTTCGGCGTCGAGCGCTTCGCGATCAACTGGGAACAGAAGCAGGCGCAATGCCCCGAAGGCCGGACCAGTTCCTCCTGGAAAGAGCATCCCAAGGCCACCAGAGGACCTTACGTGTCGGTCGGATTCTCCGCGTCTGACTGTCGTGCCTGCCCGGTCCGTTCGCAGTGCACACGAGCCGTAAAGCAGGGTCGGCATCTTAAATTGCCGACTCAATCACTCTTTGAAGCGTTACACGCGATGCGTGAGTTCATCACGAGCGAGGAAGGACGCCGTCTCTATGCGAAGCGCGCCGGGATCGAGGGCACGATTTCACAGGGAGTGCGGTCGTTCGGGCTGCGGCGGGCCCGGTATTGGGGCGAGGCCAAGGCGCACTTGCAGCATGTGGCGACAGCAGCGGCGATGAACTTCAGCCGCATCTCCGACTGGCTTGGGGACATTCCCCGCGCGAAGACGCGAAAGTCGCGGTTTGCCCGACTCGTAGCCTGATCGGAATTCGCCAACAGTATCGGATAGATTAAGGCCAGGCTCTCGGCGGGGGGGTGGGGAAGCGGAAAACAAGGGGTTTGACCGCGGCGAACCGGCGGGGGTTTTTGGCCAGGGAGGGCCGACCCATGCGCGCCGCACTTTACGCCCGGGTCTCGACGCACGACCAGCAGACCATCGGCCTCCAGTCGGAGGCGATGTCGGCTTATATCAGAGGACGTGGCTGGAAAGTCGTGAGCCAGGTCAAGGACGTCGGCTCGGGGGCGAAGGAGCGTTGCGGCCGCGAATCCCTGTTGAAGTCCGCGCGGCGTCGCGAGGTCGACGTCATTGTGGTCTGGCGGCTCGACCGCTGGGGCCGGTCGCTGCCCGACCTGGTGGTCACACTCCGCGAACTCACCGGCCTCGGCGTAGGATTCGTGTCCCTGACCGAGGCCCTCGACCTGACGACCCCGACGGGGCGTGCGATGGCCGGCATGGTGGCGGTCTTCGCGGAGTTCGAGCGGGAGATCTTACAAGAGCGGGTCCGGGCCGGGATTTCCCAGGCCCGGAAAGAGGGCCGACCCCACGGCCGCCCGCGGACGGCGTCACTGAAGGCCGCGAACGTGCACCGGCTCAAGGCCGAGCATGTGAGTCACTCGGAGATCGCGCGGCGACTGGGGATCGGCCGGACGTCGGTGCGGCGGATCGTGGCCGCCGGCTGACATCCGGGGTCGGGAGTGGTCCGGTCTGCGCCGCGGTCGCCCGGGTGTCAAGGACGGCCTTCACCGGACGGATACACGGCAGCGGCCTGGACGACCCTGACCGGCAAGAACGCGGGCGCCGTGGCGGGTGCGGGAGGCTCGTCGACAGGCGTTTGGGATTCGCGCCTGGCCGCTTCCACGGCCCGTTTGAGCTCAGGCTTGTAGACCCAGTTCTGCATCGAGCCCCTGCTGAGCCCGTGCCGCTGACAGAATGCCGGCAGGCTGAGCCCGCTCTGCCGCCACTGGTCGAGCAGCGCCGCCCACTCTGCGGCCTGACGACAGACCCTTGCCATGGTCGCTCCTCCCCGATGGAAACATGGATCGTTCCATCATCGGGGGGAACCCGGCCGCCGAAAAGATGCGGTCTACCGGACGGACACGGCTCCAGCGCATCGGCCATTGCCTCGAACGAGTACTCCTTAACCAGACCGGGGAGCGTTTCGTCGTTGACCCCCCGGAACGCCTCCACGATGGCAGGGAGGCCGTGGCCCCGCCGCTTGAGCAGGTTCTCGATCACCGCACGAGCCAGTTGCACCCGCTCCAGTGGAGCGGTCCCGAGGCGGCGGTAATGGTCGTCCGTCAGGCCGCCCTCGGGCTTGAACTCCATCTCGATCTCACGGTCCTCTGCCTTGACGCAATACCAGCGGGCCCCGCTGATCACAGCGCCCCGCTGGACGAAGGCGGCGAATCGGTCGAGTTCGGGATCGCACGGGCCTGGCTTGACGAACCTCGCCAGCTTGCCCTGGATCGTCGCATCGAGCATGATGATGTCCTCCTTTCTCGTTCGTGACATAACAAGCTACGAACTCGGAACGACTTGTAAAGTCGAGGGGTCGGCGGATTTCTATCTCGGCGACTCATGGCCCATGACCCGTTCCCACCCCGCCATCTCGCTCATCAAGTGGACCGGCAGCAAGCGCCTTCAGGCGGCCCGGATCGTCGTCCACTTCCCCGCCGAGATCGCCACCTATCACGAGCCCTTCCTCGGAGGGGGCTCG